>JAHHJQ010000129.1 GCA_018680005.1 Bacteroidia bacterium
TGTGGTTCCTTCATAAAGCGCCATGATCCGGATATCCCGATAGTACTGTTGAAGAATGAAATCGGAGGTAAATCCGTACCCTCCCAGGATTTGAAGTCCGTTATTGATGGATACTCTGCCCATCTCAGAAGGATATGTCTTTGCGATAGGTGTTAACAATTCCAGAAGCAGATGAGCATCCGTTTTTGTATCTCCTTCAGATACATCAATGATATCTTCTAATATTCCGCATTCTATAATCAAACTCAGTGATCCTTCAACTACCGTTTGTTGGAGATACAACATCCTCCGCACATCAGGATGATTGATAATCAATGTCTGGCCTTTGCTTACATCTTTTCTACCACCTGAAATCAGTTTGCGCCCTTGCGGTCTTTCTTTGGCATATTGCAAGGAAGCATAGAAGGCTGCCGTAGCGGTAGAAATTGCTGTAAGTCCTACATCTAATCTGGCGCCATTCATCATTTGGAACATATATCTAAGCCCCATATGCTCATTTCCTACAAGATGTCCTACACAATTTTCATTTTCACCATAAACCAAATGTGTTGTACAGTATCCTCGCTGCCCCATCTTTTGAAAATCACCGGCTGTGATAACGTCATTTCCTTCAAGACCTCCATCACCCTTAATCCTTAATTTAGGAACCACAAACAATGAAATGCCTTTGATGCCTGCAGGTGCACCTTCTATTCTTGCCAATGTGAGATGTATGAAGTTTTCGGCATATTCATGATCACCGCCACTAATGAAAATCTTCTGACCTTTGATCTTATAGGTACCATCCGCCTGAGGATACGCTGTCGTTGTAATATCAGATAAGGAACTACCTGCCTGAGGTTCGGTAAGTGCCATCGTTCCCATCCAGGTACCGGCAATCATATTAGGAACATAAGTACCTTTAAGCTCCTTAGATCCAAAAGCATTAATCAAACCAGCCGCCCCGGATGTTAATCCAAAATAGCCAGGAACGTGATTATTGGCAGATTCCATGATATGCATCGCCCCCATAGCAATTGTCTTTGGTAATTGCATTCCACCATCGTCATGATCAAATGTGGATCCGATCCATCCATTTTCAGATCCTACACGAAGAATTTCTTTAAGCGATGGATGTACGATTATCTTTCCATCCTTGTAATGCGCCGGTTCTTCATCCATTTCCTTAAAAACTGGAAAGAGATACTGATCAGAGAAATCCTTCGCACTGCGAAGAAGAATGTCTAGCGCATCTTTGTCGTAATCCTGAAAACGCTCGTTCTCCAACAAATCTTCAAACTGATGCACCTCAAATAATAAATATTTGAGGGTCTCCATACTCATATATTTAGCCATATCACAGAATTTTTGATTTAGGACATGCAATTTAGCCTTTTTGAAAATAAAACAGCGAATTTTCGCTATCCTTCATTTGAATTATTCACGTATAGGGTCCTGTCATCTATTGACGTCTGTTCGTTCATCGAAGAAAAGGTATATTCGGTAGATAGATCAGTATGAATAAATTGTCTTCGACGTTTATACCCTGAAAATCCAAATCAATGAAGTATTCAGTAGATCGTTTTATTAAAGAATTAACTGATAATCAGGTAATTACCAACGATACAGCATCCAAAATTCAAGACTATTTCGCAGCAAAAAGTGATCCCAGAACGAACAGGTTGCTAGCAATATTTGGGGTTCTCGGGGCTTTACTGATTGGGATTGGCATTATTCTCATTGTCGCACATAACTGGGATGATTTTACCCGAACCTTTAAAGCAATACTCGCATTTGTTCCGGTATTGATCGGACTTGGAGCGTGTGGCTTTGCAATTTTCAAAAAAGAAAACAGCTATACCTGGAAAGAGGGAAGTGCAGTCTTTCTCACTTTTGCTTTTGGAGCGTGTATGGCTTTGATCAGTCAGATTTACAATATTCCAGGTACACTACAGGACTTCATGCTGACCTGGATAATCGCCATAATACCGCTAGTCTATATTATGTGGTCTTCCATTACTTCTATTCTCCTCATTATCGGAATTACTGCATTTGGAGCTATGGCAGGGTATGAAAATGTAAGTGATTCAGAATTTCAAAAGTATTTGTGTTGGGTGTTTCTGGCTGCCCTGGTTCCTTTTTACTGGACTTATTGGAAACGACAGCCGACAAGCAATGCACTCTACTTTCATCACTGGCTGCTACCTGGATCAATTATTATCCTCCTTGGCACACTATTCACATTGGACGGTAAGTGGGCCGTTCCTGCATATATCGCCTTATTTGGATGTTACTACTTATTTTCTGGGACCAACCGGCTTCAAAATCTCAGTTTATTTGCGAATGGCTATCGACTTCTTAGCTCACTGGGAACAGTACTTATTCTGATGTTCCTAAGTTTTCGGGGCTTCTGGGAAGAGATGATCAAGAGTGATCCGCTGGTTCTGGAAGATCTGACCAGCACTTCGTTTGTGGTTACCATGATATTGGCAGCAGCAGGTGTGTTTATGCTATATCAAAGAAAGTTTAAGGCGCCTGCCTTGATAGAGTATACGTTCCTGGTATTCATACCTGTATTTCTGATAGGATACTGGTCTTCAATCATACCGGTGGTTACCATTAATATCCTTATTCTGGTTTTCTCTGTATTTACTATCTCCAAAGGTGTCCACATGAATCATCTAGGGGTTGTGAACTATGGTCTTTTGTGTATTACAGCGCTGATCGCATGTCGATTTTTTGATATTGATATCCCATTCTTTATGAAAGGATTGATTTTCATTTTCGTGGGTTTTGCCTTTTTCTATAGTAACTATCGTATGATCCAGGGCAGAAAATCCAGTTAATCTGATGTAACGAACCAAAAATTTTGAGGCATGAAGAATTCAAATATTAGAAAAATAATCTTCTCGATATACGCTGTGGGGTTGCTGGCTTTCCCACTTATGACTGTTTGGAATCAACAATCCATATTCGATGATGGTAGTATATACAAATTCAAATGTGCACCGATTGATCCAAATGATATTTTCCGGGGCAAGTATGTCCAGCTTGGATTTGATAACAACTTCATTCCAAAATCTACTCTATCCATTGACATCGGCCAAACAGTTTATGGGCGGATAGCAATAGACCAGGCTGGATATGCATTTGTAACAGAAATTGCAAATGTTCCATTTGGAAAAGAAACATATCTGGAACTCCAAAACGTCCAGGATCAAGGTGACATTATTCGTTTTGATTATCCCTTCAATCGCCTTTATATGAACGAGGAAAAGGCACCAAAGGCAGAGGAACTGTTTAGAGATGAATTGAGTAACACGGATGCTGAAATCTATGCCCGGGTTTATATCACTGAAGGGAGATTCCTATTGGATGATGTCTTTGTTAATGAAATGACTTTGAAGCAACTGGTAGAATAACTATCTGTGAGCTTTGCTACTTTTGGGTCTGCAATGAGCCGTATCCTTTACTATCTGATTCTGAAGCCACTATCTATGCTGCCTATGTGGGTTTTGTATCGACTTTCGGATGCCTTTGCCTTGCTTTTCAGGTATATTATTCCTTATCGTAGAAAGGTAATCATGACCAATCTGGAAAGATCATTTCCTGAAAAGTCTTATGCAGAACTCCTCGACATTCGAAACAAATTCTACGATCATCTATGTGATCTCATCGTGGAATCGATTAAGGCGTTTAGTATGTCTCGAAAACTGGCCATGAAAATGTTCAAAGTAACCAATCCCGAATTTTTGGACCGTTATCATGATCAGGGTAAACATGTCATCGTCGCCTCTGGTCATTATGGCAATTGGGAATATGGTGCAGTTGCAGGATCGATATATACTAAACACGATATCCATGGATTGTACTCTCCATTAAGTGACAAATTTCTAAATGCCAAAATTTCTGAAAGCAGATGTGCTTTTGGAACCCACCTGGTCGATAAAAATCAGTTTGGTACTTTGATTAAAACGCTGGATGAATCAAGACTTTTTGCAATTACCTTTATTGCAGACCAATCCGCCACATATGCCAAGAATGTCTATTGGACCAATTTCCTAAATCAGGACACTCCGGTAATGCTAGGCACTGAGAAATATGCCAGGATGCTCAATCTTCCGGTATTATATGGTGGTGTAAGAAAACCTAAAAGAGGGTATTACGAATTGACATATGAACTCCTGGTGGAAGACCCTTCAAAGGTTCCGTATGGAAATATCACAGAAGCCCATACCAAGCGATTAGAACAAGAAATACGCCATCGACCTGAACTATGGTTATGGACGCACAGAAGATGGAAAAGACAGCGTGTATCAGCGGATGAGTGATATTTCGCCTGAGAATATTTTGGTCTTCCCATCCACATAGACTACTTCGATAAAATAGATGAGCAATTGTGTGTTGAGTGGTTGCCCGTTAAAAGTTCCATCCCAACCATAAGCCGGGTCATTGACAGGGAAAGACTCTTGTTTGAAGACCATTGCACCGGATCGATTGTATATCTCAATGTTCTCGATGATGTCTATAGTCGAATCTCCATGCACAATGAAGAGGTCATTGTTGTCATCACCATTTGGAGTGAAAGCCATGGCTGGGTCGATGGATCGATCAATATCAACAAGAACGATAATTTCATCTTCTACAGAACATCCAAATTCATCAACTGCCTTCACACGGTAAACCGTTGACGCAGTTACATTGATATCCGGATTTAAACAATCCAGGCAAGACAGTCCGATGGCAGGGGACCAGGTGAAAGATTGTGGCATTCGGTTAGTCTGTATATCCAGTGAAATTATTCCAAAGGCATCCAATGTCACATCCGGGCCCAAATCAAAAATGAAATCTGTTGGTTGGGTTATTTCCACATCCAATTCAACTTCGCAAGCATTGGCATCCATCACTGCAATCGTGTATGTCCCACCGATTAATCCTGGAAATAAATTTTCCGGTTGGAAGCCATCACCAAGACTAAAGTCAAATCCTCCAACACCTCCCGAAATATTGGACACCGCTATGCTGCCATCCTCATTCCCCTGGCAAGACGCCGGACCAATCTCCAAATCAAATCTAATAGAATCAGGTGAGGTAATCTCTACTGCAAACGTGTCTTGACAGCCTTCATTATCCTGGATAAATGCAGCGTAGGGTCCGGCAGTCAAATTGCTTCTTGAATTCCCTGTTGCCCCATCCTGCCACAGCACAGAATAGGGTTCTATACCTCCACTGATAGCAAACTCCACAGTACCGTTAGCATCACCAGGACAACTGACCCCATACCCATTGAAATCGCTCAAACGTACATCACTGAATTGAAAAGGCGTGGTTGTCGCGAAAGAGACCATCGCTCCGACACTGTCC
>JAHHJQ010000198.1 GCA_018680005.1 Bacteroidia bacterium
GTTTTTCCATTTTTCAGAACGATCTTATGTCGTTGTTTAAATAGCCATGAACTCGAAGACCATGATACAATATTCGTTTGGGTCTTGATGCTCACATTATTTCCACTCTTATCAATGTCTGCTTCAATGGCATCAAGCAATTGTTGCATATCTTCATCGACCTCGCCTCTGACAATTACTTTGAGTTCAATGGTTCCGGTAGATCCTGAGACGTGTTTTACCGTCAGGTCACCACGACGATGTCTGAAATCCACGGTAGTGAACTCATCTACTTCAAAGGTCTCTTTTATCGTTCTTGTTTTTTCTGTAAGTGGGGAGGCCCATGCTCCATAGCTTGTGGTGCATCCCAGAAGTAAAACTATGCTATATCTGTACAGTAGCGTCGTATATTTCATCTTTCTGGTTTTTATCAATTTCATATAATATCAATTCAAGGATGCGCGCTTTCCTTTCATAATGCTTCAAGAGTACGCGTATCAGATTTTTCTTTTCTCCATAGGTTGCCATTTCTTTGATGGCCTCGGTTTGGAGACTATCCTGCCGTTGGAGTTCATCAAAAAGCTCCGGATACTGGCTCTTATCCAGATCAAAGGAATTGATGAGACTATCCTGATAACCGATCAGTTGCACGAGTGAGGCATGATGGTCAGCCATTTCAGTATCTATTTGTGCAATCTGTTCATGAATACTATCTTTTGAATGCATTGAATCAGACATGATCCACCACATAGCACCTATCAGTAGAATTACAGATGCTGCAATACTCCATTTCCACCAGTTCAATCTTTTGACAGGTCTTTGACGCTGCTCAAAATACGTCCACATCGCATCCAGATCCAGCGATTCGCTATGGTCCAATTGACCCCTATGTTCCCTAATATATCGTTCTAAGTCATGTGGCATAAAGCTGAGATTTCAATTGATCCTGCAAAAGTTGTTTGGCTCTTCTGTATTGGGTTTTTGAAGTAGATTCCTTAATGGATAAAATGTCTGCAATCTCTTTGTGTTGATAACCTTCCAGCAAATACAAATTCAATACTGTTCTACAGCCATTCGGAAGTCCCTTTATTGCTTTATGGACGATCTTCATATCAGGCGTTTTACTTTCTTCATCTGCCATATCATGCATCTTCAATTTTTCAACTTCAACTTCCTGGAATTGCATTCGTCCTGCCTTCTTTAAATGGTTCAAGCATGTGTTCACCGTTATTCTTTTGATCCAGGCACCTAGTGTAGATTCTTGTCTGAATCGTCCCAGGTCCTGAAAGACTTTTACAAATACATCCTGAGTCAGATCCTTGGCAATTTCCCGTTCGGAAACCATCCTAATAGCAGTGTTGAACATAGCTTGAGCATACTTCTTGTATAGTCGACTTTGACCCACACGATCTCCCTTTAGACTTGCACTTATGAGTTGTTGATCTTCCGGAGAAACCATGAAATGTTTTGTTCGTATCCGCTATTTGAATCTAATGACCTTGTAAAAAAGTAATAGTTGGAATTAAAATGAAAAATTATCGATAAAGAGCTTTCCGAATATGATTGGCTATGCTTATTCGAGGAGGTAAGGAGAATGAAAAGAGGGGGTAACGAGGTGGTTGCCTTCTATTTTGAAAATAAATATTTACTCTAGATTACTATCATATCTGCCCGGCGATAGATTCATTGACATTCATGATGTGATCACCTATACCTTCCAGCAATTCATAGATATTGGAGTATATGATAGAAGCTTTTGGATCGTAGGTAGATTTACCTAAAGAATCGTAATGTGCTTCTCGGATTTTATTTCTGAATTCATCAATGGCTCTTTCAGCAGCAAGGGCCGAACCCAGATGGATATCGTCATAATGTTCTTGATTAAGATTTATCTTCATTATATCAAACGCCTGTATAATCAAATCTGACATCACCAATAGATTTTGACGTTGCTCAGGCACAAAGAAAATGCCTTCTTCGATCTTTCTATCCACCACTTTAGCAATCTGCGCATACAAGTCACCAATTCGTTCCAGGTCATTACAAATATTTAGAATACTCCTGAGCCTGGCACTGGTTCCTGGTGTAACCTCTTCATTGGTTATTTTGGTTATATATTCAGTGATACTGATTTCCATAATATCCGTGATCTGTTCATATTTACCAATTTTTTTGATCAGTTTTAATTGCTTCTTAGTTCCAGATTCCTTCAGGAGCTTAGAGAAGAAATCGGACATCTTTGCTGTGATATTACCAAAATGTGCTGCTTCCTTTTGAAGTTCTATTGTAGCCAGTTCAGGTGTGAGCATGGTGGTGTCAATAAACTTCAGGGCTTCGTTATCGTCTTCTTCCCCATCTATGAGCGGGACACTCCATATAGCAGCCTTTACAAGCCATGGTACAAAGAACAGCAACACAATCACATTCGTTGCATTGAAAGCGGTGTGAAAGGCAGACAGACCTATAGGCATGGCTTCAGAAGAATTGTAAGGATTGTCAACCTCAAAGGTTATTTGTACAAAATTGGCCAGAAAGGGGAGGATTACTGGTAGCAATATGACCATCCAGGTTACTCCGATAATATTGAACATGGAGTGAATTCTTGCTGATCTTTTGGCATTAGTATTGCCAACCAGCGAAGCTAGCTCAGCGGTAATTGTTGTACCGATGTTCTCACCAAGGATCATTGCCGCTGCTACGTCAAAAGGAAGAATCCCATTGGCACATAAGGTCAATGTAATGGCCATGGCCGCACTTGAGGACTGAACGATGATGGTAATTAAGGTACCGACAAGTACAAAAAACAGTCTTGAAAGAATACCCCATTCTGTGAAATTGGCCAAAAATTCCAATGCTTCCGGATTGCTTTTAAGATCGGGAACGGCATCCTTTAAATAGCTTAGTCCAAGAAATAATATTGCAAAACCGATTATAAACTCTCCCCAGTACTTCAATTTACCTCGACCTGAGAATAACATAGGAAGAGCGAAAGCGAATAATGGAATAGAATAGGCACTTAATTGGACCTTAAATCCCAGGATAGAAATTAACCACCCGGTTATGGTCGTTCCGATATTGGCCCCCATCATAACCCCGGCCGATTCTACAAGTGTCATCAATCCGGCATTCACAAAACTAACCGTCATGACTGTTGTAGCAGAAGAAGATTGAACTAATGCGGTGATCAGAAATCCGGTGAACACACCCAGGTATCTGTTCTTGGTCATCCCCCGAAGAATATTTCTGAGTTGCGAACCAGCTGCCCTCTGGATACCATCACTCATCAGCTTCATACCATAGATAAAGAAAGCCAAAGCGCCTGCGATTTGAATTAAATCTCCGAGACCAAACGCCATTACCAGTTTCTTTTTAATGATTGAATAGATAATGGGATCATGTAAACTTTTTGAAAAGAAACGTTTCCAATTTTAGTACTTTCGTTCCTTTCATAAAGTTATTATTAATTCCTGGAAGGGAATGTTTTTGAATCCTGAATCAGGGTGAGAAGCATCAAAGTTATTATTGATTTAACATTGAGCAGGCTAAAGGAAATTGCAGGGGTATTTTTTCGATTAGGAGTGATCGCATTTGGAGGTCCTGCAGCCCATATCTCCATGATGCAGGAGGAGATCGTGGATCGTAGAAGATGGATTTCACGAGAGCATTTTCTCGACCTCATGGGCGCCACCAATCTGATTCCTGGACCCAATAGTACAGAAATGACCATGCATTGTGGTCATGAACGAGGTGGGTGGAAAGGGCTTTTTGTAGCAGGCGCGTGTTTCATTTTTCCGGCTGTTGTTTTGACTTGTATTTTGGCTTTTCTCTACGTGGAGTATGGACAGTTGCCTCAAATAGAACCCTTGGTCTTGGGGATCAAACCAGCCGTTTTGGCGATTATCCTAGGCGCTGTGATCAAATTGGGGAAGAAGGCAGCAAAGACCAATGAACTGATCGTACTCGGAGCTTTGGTTTTTATTGGAGCCATAATAGGCTACAGCGAGATTGTAATGCTTCTTGCAGGAGGACTATTGGGTATGTTATACTTTTCTGCTACCCAGGGAAGCGGTATTTCCAAGTCTCAACTTCTTCTGTTGACACCATATGGTCTACTGACAAAAT
>JAHHJQ010000200.1 GCA_018680005.1 Bacteroidia bacterium
GTATATATCCGGTTCATTTTCAGCAGAAAGATCAATAGCCTTGGCATAGCAGCCGCCTTCAATATTGAAAACACCATTATCTGTCCAGCAGTGTTCATCATCACCGATCAATTTTCTTTTTGGATCAGCACTCAGGGTAGTTTTACCAGTTCCAGACAATCCAAAGAGAATACTTACGTCTCCCCCTTCACCTACATTGGCAGAACAGTGCATTGGCATCACATTCTCGAGAGGCATCAGATAATTCATTACTGAGAATACACCTTTCTTCATTTCACCAGCATATTCAGTCCCCAGGATTACAATTTCTTTTTGCTCAAGATTAAGATCAATACTAGTCTTTGAAGTCATCTTGGTGGTATATCGGTTGGCTGGAAATCCACCTCCATTGAAGACGGTATAGTCTGGTTCACCAAAGTATTCCAATTCATACTCGGTAGGCATAATCAGCATATTTTGCATAAACAGTGCATGATATGCCCGAGTACAAATGATACGTACTTTAAGTCTGTATTTTTCATCCCAACCTGCATAGGCATCCACGACGAAAAGCCGATCCCTGGTATTCAGGTAGTCGACAGCTCTTTCGCGGTTGATCTCAAAGACATGCTGGTCAAGGTCTATATTGATCGGTCCCCAATCAATATTATTTTCACTTTCAGGATTCCGGATAATGCGCTTATCCTTGGGACTTCTACCCGTTTTTTCTCCTGAATAGACTAAGAGCGCTCCGGTATCAGAAATAGCTGTTCCTTTTTCACGTCTAAGAGCAATTTCATAAAGTACGGGTACGCTTGTATTGCGATGTATTTCCTTTACATCGATACCATATTGTTTCAGGTCAAAGTGCATTTGATAGTGGTTTAGATTTGAAATGATATCCAAAGAAAAAGAGATGTTTTGATGATTGAAATAACGAGGATCAGTTCTATTATTGATCGTCGTCAGTTTCCATGCATATTACTATTTTCAGGCAAAATTTTAGAACAAATGTCCAATAATCCTACAGACGCATTAAGAAAAGATATTCTCGACACAAGTCAGAGCACACCGGTATTAGTACAGTTTTTTGCAAAATGGTGTGGACCTTGTCAAATCCTCAAACCTGTACTTCAAAAATTAGATGAACAAAACGACGGTACGTGGCAACTGCGGTTCGTTGATGTCGAAAGCCATCCCTGGCTAGCCACTGAGTATAACATCAGAACTGTACCGACGGTCATTCTATTCCATGAAGGTCGGGATATAGCCCAGTTTGTAGGAAGCAAGTCAGGATATGTCGTGAGGAAATGGCTAAAAAATAATTTACCTCAAGACATTGAAAAGAGTCCCATGCCTGATCTGGAAGAGCTGTTGAGAAAAGGGGATATCAAAAACGCCAAAAGTGGAATCCTGAATACCCTCGCCGAAAAGTATCACGACGAACCACTCATCCATTTGCTTAAGGCCATTTTCAACCTGGGTAATAATAATAAACAAGCCCGAACAGAAGTCGAAACCGTTGACAACAGTGGTCCACTCGGGACAATAGTAGATAAGATCAGAGATCTGATCGATCTTGATGAAGATGAACAGGATGTGCATACGCCATCATCCAGTCCGTACCACAAAAGATCATTGGATGTGCATGCTAATATCGATATCATGAATATAGATTTTGAGCTTTTGAACGAGTTGGTGCACAGGGGAATCAATGAAGTGAGGGCAAAAAAAGGAGCCAGTAATCTAAATCCAAATGCCATTCTCGATGCTGCCGCTAAAGATCATACTGACTATATGATGCGTTTTGATCAACTCACACATTTTCAAAACAATTCAAATAAAAAGACTGTCAAAGAGCGAATTCTAAGTTTTGGAGGCAGTCAGTTTCGGATGATGGGTGAGAATGTACAATACAAAGGATTTCCAGTAAGGACCTATGGTCGTCATAAAGAGATCATTGCCCCTTCTTATCAGCAAGCAGCTCAGGATCTGGTTACCAATTGGGTAAATTCACCAGGACATTACCGAAATCTCATCGATCCCAAATACCAATATGTAGGCACATCTGTGGGTTGGAATCCTGAGAATTCGGCTTTGTTTGCAACACAAGTATTTGGCAGCTAAACCACTCCATGTATGTCAGACATTCGCACATCAAAGTTCTGGACGGGCCTCGTCAAAAAAATCATCAAGATCATATTGAAAAACCTCGGAGTCCGGACGTCTCCAACAGCGCATAACCAGCATGTCGTTCCGCATGAAGAGGGTTGGGCCGTGAAAGGTGAAGGCAACGAGCGGTATACGGCTGTATATAAATACCAGGAGGATGCCATCGAGCGTGCCCGGGCTATTGCTATCAACTATCGTTCTTCGGTTGTCATCCACAGAAAAGATGGATCTATCCGCGACACACAAAGATATAAATGAACAATTGATCATGCTATCATTAGTTGATGAGGAACAAGCAGATTTGATTATCTTCGAAGCTATTACCAAACGATTTTCAATCATATCATCATGTCTCGTACTTCCAGACTACTTGTCTTTCTATTTATTGCTGCTTTTGTAGCTTGTCAAAATTCCACCAAAAAGGTTGTTTCCAACGATTCACATTTGGGAGAAATCAGCTTTAAGGTAAGCGGAAATGAAGCTGCTCAATCCAGTTTTATCGAAGGAATGTTACTCTTGCACAGTTTTGAATATGAGGATTCCAGGACGGCCTTTCTCAAAGCCCAGAAGTCTGATCCTGAAATGGCAATGGCCTATTGGGGCGAAGCGATGACCCACAATCATGCTCTATGGCAACAGCAAGACAAAGATGCTGCGATCGAGGCACTCGAAAAACTAGCACCCAATCGTGAAGCGAGAATGGCATTGGTCCCAACCCAGGTTGAAAAAGACTTTTTTGAGGGTGCCGAAATTTTATTTGGCGATGGGACAAAGTATGAAAGGGATCTTGCATATCGGGACCATATGGAGCAGCTTTCAAAAAAATATAAGGATAATAATGAAGCCTCTGCTTTCTACGCTATTTCTTTGTTAGGTGCATCCAGAAATGGCCGGGATGCCGAGCTCTATGGTAAAAGCGCACAAATCGCAAAAGGGATCATTAAAGAAAATCCTAATCATCCCGGTGCTTTACATTATTTGATACATTCCTATGACGATCCCGAACATGCACATTTAGCTAAGGAAGCAGCAGATAATTATGCTAAGGTTGCACCTGACGCAGCGCATGCGCTACACATGCCTTCACATATCTATGTAGCCCTGGGGCTATGGGATGAAGTGGTCTCATCTAACATTGGTTCATGGAATGCCAGTGTCAAGAGAATGAAAAGGAAAGAATTAGACGGAAATGCCAAGAGCTATCACGCTTATCGCTGGCTGCACTATGGGTTGCTTCAAAAAGGAGAATATCAAAAAGCCAACGAAATGCTTAATCAAATGGTCGGCTATGTGGATGAAGCTCCAAACAATAACGCCCGGGGATATTTGATTGGCATGAAAGGAGCACAACTTGTGGAATCCAATATGTGGGATTCTCCCGAGGCTGACATTGAAATTGATCTTGAAAACCATGGGCATCAAGCCAAATCCGGATTCCTGTTTATTGATGGATTGAAGGCATACCATCAGGAAGATGCCATACAGCTTGCTTCTGTCATAGAAAACCATCAGGCACTAAGTGCCGAAGCGGCTAATAATCTTGATCCTATGGGATTCCCAATGTGTAGTTCAGGTGGCAGACCCACAACGAAATTGGGCGTGAGCATTATGAAGATCAAAGAACTGGAACTTCAAGGTTATCTGGAAGCATTGAATGGCAACCGGGTGAAAGCCATAGAACACTTTGAGCAAGGATGCAAAATGGATGAAAACATCAGTTATTCCTATGGTCCTCCCACCATATTCAAACCTATCCATGAGGCCTACGCAGAATGGCTATTTGAACAAGGTGATTATCAAAAAGCACTGGAATATTTTGATAAGTCTCTTGATAGAAATCCACGAAGACTATTGTCCTTGAAAGGCAAAAAAGCTTCGGCAGTGGCACTGGATCAGCAAGAAGTCATTGTATCCGTTGACAAAGAAATTCAGAACTGTTTGATGGATCAGGAAAGAGAGGTGGTTCTTTAAATATTCTGTTGAAATACCGTGGAATCAGAGTCAGTAAACATATATCCGATCAATACCAGTGTCTTTGACAAACCCAAGGATCAAGCACTTTTTGTATGCTGGATTCAAAATGAAATTGAAGGTATCCTGATCGATGGCAGCTTACATCAAAATGTTTCTAATGCCATCTTGTTTCTGAACAAGAAGCTCAATTGGAAATTGATAAAAGGTGAACAACAGGGATCTGCTGGTTATGTCATGTCTATGAATCCGGAGGTATTGAATAATCCCGCATTGAGCAAGTTGCAGATCAATGAAATTAGACTTTTTAATGAAAAGGAAATTCCAATAATCAATCTAAGTCCTGGGATCGCGAAACGGACACAAGACATCCTTGAAATGATCGATGAATTGCTCGGTTCGGAGCTCAATCATAAGGATGAAGCCATATTATCTTTGCTCTACACCTTTTTTGTGTATTGTGACGGTCAATGTAATATCAAATCTGTGATTTCGGAAAATGGGTCAAAAAATACGGTAGTTTACAATTTCAAAAAGTTGGTGGATCAGCATGTATCCCAATATCATGATGTTTCAGATTATGCCAGAATTTTGAATATATCGCCCAAATATCTTAATGAATGTGTCAAGGAGGTTTTGGATTATACAGCCAAAGGCATCATTTCTGAACAACTACTGATGCGGTCTCGACACTTGCTCAAATTTTCAGATCAGACCATCAAAGAGATCAGTTATAATCTGGGATTCTCATCACCGGATTATTTCAGCTATTTCTTTAAAAATCAAACGGGCACCGCACCTTCTTCACTTAGAAAGCTCTGATCCTTCCGATATTCGAAGGGATAACCGAATAATTCACATCCATTCCGAGGGATAGGTCCGGTATATTTAGAAAAACTTACGGCAATGGACAGAAAATCATTCATAAAGAAATCAGCTATCGCGCTTGGATTGGCTTGCGTTCCTGGAATCACTGACAGTAAACAACAACATAGTACACCATCCAAATCATCGCTTAATCCCAAAATAATCAGGGAAGGAGAAGGAAATATACTTAATGTAATTGGTGACCTGCAAATGCATAAGATCAGTGGTAAAGACACGGATAATCAGATTGTCGAATGGGTGAATGATGTAGATCCCGGCATAGGCATTCCTCCTCACGTTCATACCAGAGAAGATGAGATTTTTAGGGTCCTCAAAGGAAAAGTAGAATTATTGGTTGGTGATCAAATCACTATTCTCGAAGCTGGTGATATCGCATATGCCCCAAAAAATGTTGTGCATTCCTGGAAGATCATCGGGAATGAGAAAGCAAGTATGTGCACCAGTGCTTTCCCGGCAGGCATAGAGGATATGTTTGAAGAATTGGGTCAACTACCTCCAGGTCCACCTGATTTTGAAAAGGTTACAGCGGTTTGCGGGAGGTATGGGATCCAGTTCGTCTGATTTTTGTGCTGATCACATATTTATAGAGCGGTTGGAGTGCAAGTTCCAGACGCTTTACTATTTTGAGGACACAGAACAGATCGACTGAATAGTCCTAATAATATGAAAGATCCTGCCAATCAAAATATACATAAGGCCAACCAAACCAGATGGAATGCTGCAGCAGATGACTGGGCTAAAAAAGCGGAATCACGGGGTCTGTGGAAAGCCGCGGTAAATAATCCTGCCTTGGTTTTAAATGAAGCCGTTCGAGATCAGTGCGCTCAAATAAGAAATCAAAAAGTTTGTGTTCTCGGCAGTGGTGACAACGAAGCCGTCTTTGCATTTGCAGGAATGGGGGCGCGTGTAACTTCCGTGGATATCTCCCAAAATCAACTTGCCCATGGGGCCAAAAGAGCTGCTATTCTTAGTCTTGACGTTGATTTTGTCCAAAGCGATGTAGTGGATCTTCATGCTCTGGAAGATGCTTCCTTTGATATGGTTTACACCGGAGGGCATGTAGCTGTCTGGGTTGCTGATTTGTATACCTATTATTCAGAAGCCTCACGGATATTGAGACCTGGAGGTGTTTTCATTGTCGATGAATATCATCCATTTAGAAGAGTATGGCAGGAATCTAAAACGGAGCTCAAAGTTGGTTATCCGTATTTTGACAAAGGTCCTTTCTTATTTGATTATGATGAAGATGTTCTGAACCCTCAAACTGGGCAGTACAAGAGCTATGAATTTCACTGGCAGATTAGTGATTTTGTCAATGCCATCATCCAATCCGGATGTAGAATCGTGCAATTCAAAGAATATGTCGAAAACAGTGAAGACTGGGAAGTCGCTCCTATGGAAGGGTTGCCAGGGATGTTATTGATCATTTCAGTAAAAGAATGATACATAACGTACATTTGAGCTAGATACAAACTTGATTTTGGTATTTTCGCCATCCCCCAATTAGCCAAAGACTATTTTTCATTTCTGACAAACATAACTATGGCTAAAAAGAACATACTCGACGTTATTCTAAAAACCATCAATAGCGTCCAACAAAAAAATCAGCAAGATCCAAATGTAGAAACGGCAGACCCAACCGTATTTGACCTAATAAGAGGAAAACTTCAGAACCTGGATGCGAAGAGCCGCGATAAGAGAATTGCTAAAGGGAAATCTCCAGAAAGCATTTTTGATCTTATCAAACGTGAAATAGAAGGCGCTCGCACAGAAAATCAACAAAATCCGAATGTTAAAACTGCACCGGGGTCCATATTTGATGATATTCTCAAAAAAATCAATAAAAAACCTGCTAAGCAGGCTCTTTCGGGAATACGAGCAATTATTAGAAATTACAATATTGATATAACCGGAGTACCTCCACAAGTACTTCAACAAGTCCAAAATAAATATGCTGCTGACAAGCAAAAGTTTGATCAGCAATATGCACAAGCCCTGGTAGATCTAACACACAGATACTAGACCCGTGAGGACAAAAACTACAGCTGACCCGCGACTACACATCGCGGGTTTTTTATTTGTCTGAATTGTTTTCTACCACCTCATTATCCTGAAAGCTAAGATCGAAGACCCCCTTTGGCGTAGAGAATCGGATTCTAAAATCATTGACTATGCCTGGCTTCTTTGTTGGCTTCCATGGTCTTCCAATCTTTGTAACAATAAATACTCCGTTGAAATCTCCAATCCATCGGAATTCAGAGCTTAGGAGATTCTTTTGGACCGGAACAACGCCATAGTCCTCCATTAGTCTTCGTGACATACTCAACGTCGCTTTGCATGGAAGACCGATCTCATTGACCTTAATGACATCCCCGATTTCAAATTCCTTTTTGCCCGGATAATTCAAAGAAGGTCGTTCGATAAATTCAGCGATATTTCCCTCAGGATCATAGAAATAAATGGCTCTTCCGGTTCCAAATTCAACAATTTTCTCACCCTTAAATGGAAGAACATCAATAGATTTTGATTCGAGATATTCAATAGCACTTTCCAATGACCCCGTAGGGATCAGAAATGCGAAATGATAATAGCAGGTGTTGTCAGATTCCTTGAACGTAAGAAGATTTTCTTTGAAGGAAAGGTCTAATGTTGATTCGGAAGTGGAACTACCTGCAATACCCAGAAGATCCTGATAAAACACTTTCTGACGGGATACGGATTGGCAAAAAAGCTGTAATGACTTGATTTCCATACAAGTAACTAGCTATAGATTCTTACGATTTCTCCATTGCTATGCCCTCGAATACATTTGACATATCCATTGATACATTTGGACATCGAAATCGAATTGTGTCCCGGAAAGTAATCCTGATATTTCTCAGCAGAGTCTTCAACGAGACCGCATGCCACGACGTTGATCCTGTGCCCATTATGCATTTCCAAAGCAGCTGCTTTAACAAAGCTGTGAAGAGCACCGTTAACCATTGCTGCTGATGTTGTCATATATACCGGATCATCGGCGAGTATGCCTGTTGTCAAAGTAAAACTCCCCCCTTCATTCAGATATTTGCTTCCTATCCGTACCAGGTTCACCTGTCCCATCATCTTGCTAC
>JAHHJQ010000201.1 GCA_018680005.1 Bacteroidia bacterium
GGGCGGTTTCGAAATGCAACTTTAGACAAGAAAAGAGCTATGGAACAAGAGACTTCTGCAGTTATCGAGCAGTAATAGCGCTGAGATCCCTTTGCCCACTCCCATACCGCAGCGTCGGGAAGGGACCGAGGGTGCTGGGCAGTTTAGAGAGGCTGCGCGAGCTAATAATAAAGTTCATCAACAAAAGACTTCTGGACTTGTCGAGCAGTAATGGCTTAGACATATTCATTTATAACCATCACACCGTACTTCAACCCTAGCGGCTTTAGCCCTAGGGTGGTTCGGATCGTGCAACCCCCTCGGTCAGGGGGGTTCAACCCCTCGTGTTAAAAAGTTGAACCTGGCTATGTCAGGGGTTAAAACCCCATAAAGAGATGTCTCACGGTGTACCGAAGGCTAAAGCCATTCGGTTCACCTGAAACCAACGGCTAACCTTGACTTTTTCAAAACATTAGGGAGACAGGGCTCGCCAAAATCTTTGCAATATTTGAGGGTGGCATCCTTATGCCCACTCCCGTACCGCAGGGTCAGGAAGGGAAAAAGGGCGCGGGAGGGCAAGTAAATTAGCTTAGATATGAAATCATTAACACCGATTATATCAGCATTCAACCCTAGCGGCTTTAGCCCTAGGGTGGTTCGGATCCCACAATTACTACCTTCAGGGGTTTTAACCCCTCGTTCTGGAAAGTCGTCTTGGGCATGTCAGGGGTTAAAACCCATGAAAAGGTGTCTGGCGGTGTACCGAAGGCTAAAGCCGTTCGGTTCACCTGAACGGGATAACTCCGTCAGGACTTCAAGCTCCGTCAGCTACTGTTCTATAGGATTTGGCTCTAACGAAAATTCTCGAGTCACCGGATTCAAGGGCGTATCTACAGTATTACCATCGCCATCGACAAGGGTAAGCGTTATCGTGTTCTTGCCCATCGGCATGCCTTCGACATAGTATGGCTGCCAGGTGTCGATCGTGAATTCTTCGCCATTGATATCAGCAACGACGTTGTAATCTGATCCAAGCGTTACATTACTCAAATAGAAATCCAGCATGACTTTCTTCGTGTCATCACCGATATAGGTGCCTTTGGGTCTGCTATAAAAGAGCATAGGTGCGGTGATCTCTTCCGTTTCGGTTATTGAATTATCGGTAACGTTCACTTTAAGTGCCACATGTGCATCCGCAGTCTTGATGCTCTCATGATAAGATCTCGATAGAAAAGCCAAAAGATAGTGCTCTCCGTCAGCGATTTCATAGTCAAAATCGGAAGTATACTTCGCCGCATATGGACCGTTGTCAACGATAAGATGTATATGCTGTCCCTGTCCGCTGTTCGCACACATTTTAGCGGGTGCATCCGGGGTCTGTACACCCAACTCATAGGATTCTCCTCCGACTCCAAAACTAAATTTGCCATCTTCATAACGCATGGATTCTATCTTTGCATCCGCGAATTCAGTAGAAGGGGAGAAAGGCGAGATTGTATATCCTGCTGCTGAAGATTCCTCAGGAGCCGCATTCTTTGTTGAATCTGGCTTAGATTTGCAGGCAAATAAGAGCAATGCTATTGCAATAAGGGCTATAGGGTACTTTTTCATAGTATGATTTATAATATTACTTTGGAAAACAGGATTATTCTAGAGTTGTTTACATCATAGATTAACAACAACATATTATGTCGGACGCGAATATAACGAATTTGAAGGTTGAGGGAATGACTTGTGTCAATTGTGCGAGGTCCGTGGAGAAGGCATTAAAGTCCAAAGGAGCAGAAGATATACATGTAGACTTTTTGAGTGATGAAGTCAGTTTTTCAGATGTGTCCCATGTCGGTCATGAGGAATTGGTAAAATCCATTGAAAAACTAGGATACAAGGTCTCTGGAAATGGGGTTTCTATAGATCAGGGACATGATCATCATGACCATTCTGGAATCAGATGGAAGTTGATAACTGCATTGGTTTTTACTATACCTCTGCTGGTTATGCATTTTTTGCATTTTGTAGACCAGCCATGGGTCGCACAGGTTACAACCCCGATGATTCAATTTCTCATTGCGATTCCGGTTTTTCTGATTGGGTTCTATCATTTTGGCAAAAGTTCATTCAATTCACTTCGGCATGGAGAGATCAATATGGATGTTCTGATATTTATTGGCGGTACTACCGCATTTATATATAGTCTCATTGGCTTGATCATGAAAAACCCGGACATGATCTTTTTTGAGACCGCAGCAACGATTTTCTGTTTTGTTCTTTTGGGTAATTATATAGAAGAACGTGCTTCCAGGGGGACCACCTCCGCAATAGATGCATTGAAGGAATTGCAGCAGACTTCTTCTTTTCGAAAATCCAGAACTGGTGAGTGGGAAGAAGTGAAAGCCGATGAACTTAAAATCGGGGATGTAATCATGGTGAAAGAGGGCGATAGTGTTCCCGCAGATGGCAAAATCATGATTGGAAGCGCTGCACTTAATCTATCATTGATCACAGGTGAATCTATCCCACAACATCATCAGGTTGGAGATCAGGTTATCAGTGGTGCTATCGTTCAGGATGGGAATCTGGAAATTGAAGTCAACAAGACAGGAGATGAATCCACCCTCGGTAAGATCATCCAGCTTGTCAAGCGTGCACAATCTGAAAAGCCAGGTATTCAAAGACTAGCAGATAAGATCAGCGGAATTTTTGTTCCCCTGGTCTTGACGATTGCTGCTTTGGCCTTTCTTTTCAATTTCTACTATATGGAAGTTGGATTGCAAGGTTCGATATTGAGAAGTATTGCGGTGCTTGTGATTTCTTGTCCGTGTGCAATGGGATTAGCTACTCCGACAGCTGTGGCAGTAGGACTAGGTCGATTGGCGAGCAATGGCATCCTGATGAAGGGATCTGACACTATTGAGCGGCTGGCGGCTGTAGAACAGTATGTGTTCGACAAGACAGGAACACTTACGACTGGTGAGTTTAAGGTAAAATCATTTGAAGTATTTGATGAATCTGAAGTCAATGTTGCCTCCATCATCCATCAGATAGAATCCAGAAGCTCACACCCAATAGCAAAATCTTTAATACAGTTTTTCGACAATCCCGGGCGTACGGCTATTAGAATCAAGGAAACGGACGAAGTCGCGGGAGAAGGGATGAATGCAAAGGATAACTTGAACAATGAATACTTCATCGGTTCGGATAAGGACTCCAATGAAGGGCACATCGTATTGAAAAGGAATAATAAGGTAATCGCCAAATTCATGATTGAAGACGAGATTAAATCGGAAGCAAAAGATCTGATTCAATATATCAATCAATCCAATAAAGAAACAATCCTGTTGAGCGGTGACAATCATCACAAAACTTCCGAAGTAGCCAGGATCCTAAAGTTCGATAACTACTACGCTGAACAGAAACCTGACCAAAAGCTAGCCTTAATTGAACAGATCAGTAAGGACACACGGGTAGCGATGGTCGGTGATGGTATCAATGACGCAGCTTCTTTGACACGCGCCGATATCGGCATTTCGCTTGGTGATGCGACCTCGGTTTCTATTCAGGCCGCTGACATTGTATTGCTCAATAGCAACTTATCGAAATTAAAGGAGACTATTGGCATTGCCAAGGTTACCCTGAAGACAATAAAACAAAATCTATTTTGGGCTTTTGGTTATAATATTATAGCTATTCCGCTGGCCATCATGGGTTTGGTCAATCCAATGTGGGCAGCTTTGTTTATGGGATTTTCAGATGTGGTGATCATTGGGAACTCCTTATTGCTCAAAAAGAAAGATATTGACTAAAAATCACATGTTTTTTGATAGCAAATCGATAATAAAGACCTTCGGCCTCCTAAGATTATCCTAATTTTGCGCATCGAAACATAATCTTTAGAATTTACACCGCGTTTATAGTCTTTAACATTCAAAACCTTTCTAATATCATGCAAATGCCGCTTGTATTTATGCTTCAAGCTGGAACGGACGAAACTGTAACTAAAACCCAAAGCCTGATTGACCTGATCATGGAAGGCGGGCCATTGAGTATTGTCATTGTTTCCATATTATTGGTGCTGTCCTTTATTGCGATTTCAATTTTTGCAACGCGATATTTCACCATCCGCAAGGCCGGCTATGTAGATCAGAATTTTATGAACAACATACGAACTAATGTCACTGCCGGAAATATTCCTGCGGCACTTGCATTATGTCAGACGACGGATTCGCCAATTGCCAGAATGGTAGAAAAAGGACTGCTTAGAATAGGGAAACCATTGAGGGATATTGATGCGGCTATTGAGAACGTGGGTAACCTGGAGATCTTTCAATTAGAAAAAAATCTGTCGACCCTTGCAAGTATTGCCGGTGCAGCTCCGATGATCGGTTTCTTGGGGACCGTGACGGGAATGATACTGGCTTTCTACCGAATGGCATCAGAAGAAAATGTCACTCCGGATGTTTTGGCTGGAGGTATCTATCAGGCGCTGATCACAACCGCGTTTGGACTCTTCATCGGAATTCTGGCCTTCGTAGGATACAATCTCCTGGTAGCCAAAGTAGAAAAGGTTGTGTATAAAATGGAACGCTCTACAATGGAGTTTATGGATCTTTTACAAGAACCATCTCACTAGAAATATATGGGATAACACAAAAGAAATAAAGTCAATCCTGAATTTAGCATGTCGTCTCTGACGGACATCATCTTCTTGTTGCTGATATTCTTCATGTTGACATCCACGCTCGTCCGGCCAAAACAATTTCAACTCCCGGAATCCAATTCCAAGACAGTTGCACCTTCGGATATAGTCGTGGCCATTGAAAAAGCCGGGAAGTATTATGTCAACGGCAAGGAAACCAGATCCAGTGGAATATACAGAGCAGTCAATTCAGCGTTGACCAATATGGATAATCGAAAAAATGCGACCATGTCCATCGAAGCAGAGGTCGGTACTCCCTTTGAAAGAGTGATGCAAGTGATGACCGTCGCAGAACAATTAAAGATGAAGGCTATATTGGCAACACAGCCGGCCTCATAGATATAAATACAGCATGGGTCTTAAAAAGAGAAGCAAAGTATCAGCACAATTCAATATGTCGTCCCTCACGGACATCATATTCCTGTTATTGATATTCTTTATGCTGACTTCGACATTGGTAGCGCCCAATGCACTAAATCTCAAATTGCCAAGTAGTTCAAAGAGCAATGTCGTATCGAGCAATGATATTGATGATGTGCGCGTAGCATCCAACGGCAGCTATTATCTGAACCGTAGAAGAGTCAGTAAAAGCCAGCTTGCTGAAAGCCTTAGGGGTATTCCAAAAAATGGATCTATTACGATAAGCCCGGATAAGAGAACACCAACAGAACATGTGGTATATGTGATGGACCTGGCTATGCGTTATAATATAAATGCCATTTTGGCATCAGAGGTTAACTAGGGCTAGTTAACATAACTTTAGATACGACTTCATTAATCCATCGCAATCGGAACATTGTCTAAACTGTAAATATGAAGCCATGGATGAAGCATTGAACCTTCATGAACGACAAGACCAAAGAAAGGGTAGGATCATCAGTGCTCTATTGCATGCGATAGTCT
>JAHHJQ010000205.1 GCA_018680005.1 Bacteroidia bacterium
ATGTATATAAAAGAAGGGGATTGTCTTTGGAGTCAATATTCAACGAAAGCAGTTGCGCATACCATTAAGTGGTATAGTCATTACACGTTTGACTATCCATATCCAATTGCGTGGTCTATCGATGGTAGTATGGGTATGGAGTATCCAATGATTTGTTTTAATTATGGTCGTTGTGAAGAGGATAATACATATAGTAAACGTACAAAATATGGTCATATAGGTGTCATCATTCACGAGGTAGGGCATAATTGGTTTCCTATGATTGTAAATTCTGATGAACGTCAATGGACTTGGATGGACGAAGGGCTCAATAGTTTTGTGCAGTATTTGGCGGAGCAACAATGGGAAAGAAATTATCCATTTAGAAGAGGTCCAGCCAGAAACATCACAAATTATATGGGTGGTGATAAGAGTAATATTATGCCGATTATGACGAATAGTGAATCTATACCTCAGTTTGGTAATAATGCTTATGGTAAGCCGGCTACGGCGCTGAATATTTTAAGAGAGACGGTTATGGGTAGAGAATTGTTTGATTATGCTTTCAAAGAATATTCCAATCGCTGGAGGTTCAAGCACCCAGAGCCTGGTGATTTATTTAGAACAATGGAAGATGCTTCCGGTGTAGATTTAGATTGGTTCTGGAGAGGTTGGTTCTACACGACTGATCATGTTGATCAGGAAATTGTAAATGTGGAATGGTTTCAGACTACCAGTAAAGATCCTGAAGTAGTAAAAGGTGAAGCCAAGGCGACTAAACCAAGACCGGATATTGGTTGGGAGCGTAATGAGAATGAGATTGCAAAGACATATGATGAAGAGGATCCTAGTCTCAGAGATTTTTATTCAACTTACGATCCTTTGGATGTAACGAATGCTGATAAACGGGATTATAATAGATATTTTGAGTCTTTATCAGAAGAAGAAAAGGAGGTGTTGTCGTCAGGAGATCATTTCTATGAAATAGCGCTCAAGAATAATGGTGGTTTAGTAATGCCGGTTATATTGGAGTTTGTTTACGAAGACGGAGAGGTCGAAATACATAGAATTCCAGCAGAGATATGGAGACGGAATGCGCAATCAATAAAGAAGGTTTTCCGTACCGATAAGAGGGTAGTGAACATAGTACTAGATCCATATCAAGAGATAGCGGATGTTGATACGGCTAATAATATTTTCCCTAGAGAAGAGGAGAAGCCTAATAGATTTGAATTGTTTAAAAGAAACTTCCGGCAAATGGATAATGCTATGCAAAGAGCCAAGAAGGATAAGGTTATTAGGCCATAGCTTTGGTATTAATAATATTGTTAAAAGCAGGACTTCAAAATAAGTCCTGCTTTTTTGTTTCACGTGAAACATATAAAGAGTGAATCCAATTAGTCATGAGATAATAGCTTCTGATGTAAATTAGTGACAATGAGATCTAGTTAAATAAGAATAGCTTAGCTGATATTTTTTGGGTTGAAAATAATGTATTGGATATTGCATTAATTGTCTACCAATTGTAGACTATGTTTCACGTGGAACCAAAGAAAATAATATCATAGATTTACACACCTGTTTCTTATGGTTTATCGATTTTGATAGTTGGGTACTTGATTCCAAGTTGTTCCAGATATGTATTGAATTTACTCTCGTCATAGTAGAATTTTTCCAATGCTGGTCTGAATTCATCCTGGATATCCTTATTTAGATAGATGGCTGGCTCATCATCTTTGGTCACCATGGGAACGTATTCTTGTTTCATTCCCTGCTCTTTTCTGAAATACTCCCATGCTTGGTCCACTAATTCGGGTTTTAGTAAGAAATCTAAAATAGTCATGGCTTCGACTTTGGCTCCTGCAACAACACCTTTATGCGCGATTGGAGTGGCCATGGCTACTGCATTGGACCAATGATGCCCCTGCAGACCGGGGATATTGCTTGGAAATCGCAACGTGACTGTGGGCAGTTTCCATGAGATGTCCCCTATATCATCAGATCCGCCTGAAACCATCCGACCAATAGGCGCCCGAATAGTATCAAGCTTGATTGCCAATCCGGAAGTATCATAGGAATTGACTTCTCTTTGTAGGGCTGTAGCGAGTTGCTGATCATCATCACTCCATTCAGGCAATCCGATTTCTCGAATATTGTGGTACATGGTCTCTGCTATGGTTTTATTGAAATGACGAGGCCAGGCAGAACCGAGTACTTTCTTGGTCAGTGTGGTTCTGGTCATCTTCGCAGCACCCTCTGCGATTTCATTCGCTCTGGTATATACTTCCATGATTTTTGGATAGGTCACATGCCGGAAGTAATACCAAATAGTCGCTTTAGAAGGTACTACATTGGGCTGATCACCACCATTCTTAATTACAGAATGGGATCGATGGAGTGGGTCCAGATGTTCCCGAGCGTATTGCCAACCAATATTCATCAGTTCTGTAGCATCTGCCGCACTTCTTCCTCGCCATGGCGATCCGGCCGCATGGGCCGCTTCTCCTTCAAATGTATATTCCACGGATATCAATCCTGTACCTCTCGGCTGTCCATATGCTACACTCATGTTTGAACTAACATGCGTGAATATGCAGAGATCGGCGTCGTCAAAATATCCGTCACGGGTAAAATAGGCCTTTGTGCCAACTAGCTCTTCTGCCACTCCAGGCCACAACATGAGCGTTCCGGAGATCCCTTCACTTTCCATGATTTCTTTGACGGCAATTGAGGCAATTACATTTACAGCATTTCCGGAGTTATGTCCCTCGCCATGACCTGGTGCTCCTTCGATGATGGGATCATGAAAAGCTATACCCGGTTTCTGTGAGGCTTTTGGAATACAGTCCAAATCACTACCTATGGCAATTACCGGTTTACCAGATCCCCATTTGGCAACCCAGGCTGTAGGCACTCCTGATATGCCATGCTCGATTTCAAAACCATGTTGTTCCAGCATGTCCGTGATATATTTAGATGTTTCAAATTCCTGAAATCCTAATTCCGAAAAACTAAAAATCTTATCGACCATAACCTGGGCCAATTTTGAATCGGCATCGATTTTGGCAATTACCTCAGATTTCAGTTTTTCTACTTTATCAGATTGAGCAGTTAAATTGATCTGAGAAATAAAAAGGCAGAGTAGCAACAAAAAAATACGCGACATCATAGCAGATAGTTCTTAAAAATGATTGAATAACTTAATGTAATAAAGATTTCTGGACCGACACAATGCACACCATTAATTGAACCCAGGGTTAACAAAAAAGACCTTTATAGTTGGCCACAGTGGAGATTTCTCGCCCTGGCCCTATGGATGACATCAAAATCCAAATTGGACCCCACAGAAAAGCTTATATGGCGTTAAATGCTCCTAAGGATCAAGGATGATGACTTTTTCTAATAGCAAAAGCAGAGATGAATGACGGCTAGTTTTGTGCGAGCATCCAGGACTTGAAGTCTTCGTATTTTGAAGAAATGACAGTCGATTTTTTTTCTTTCCCAGACAGACTGGACAAACGCTCAGGAATATCGATTTTATTTCCGATGACTTGTTCTACCACATCCAAAAACTTGGAAGGATGGGCTGTCTCATGAATAATAGAAATGAATTGATCTTTTGAAGATTCCCGATATGCTTTAGTAGCAAGATAGCCAACGGCACCATGAGGATCGATGACATACCCATATTGATCATAAATCTCCTTCATTGCCGCTTTTGTGTCATCATCGTTAAACCAATAGCCGATCAATTCTTTCTGAAAAGACTGTAAATCAGATTGATAGATATCTTGCATTCGAGCAAAATTGGAGGGCGCTCCGACATCCATAGCGTTAGAAATTGTTGCTTTGGATGGACGCGGTTGGTATAAACCGGTTTCAAGAAAATCTGGAATAACCTTATTGATATTGGTAGCAGCTATATACTTTTCAACAGGCAAACCCATGCGTTTTGCCAAAATACCGGCAGTTAAGTTGCCAAAATTCCCACTAGGAACAGAAAAAACTACTGGAAGGCTCCGGTGCATCACCTGTTTATAAGCTTCAAAGTAATAAAACGACTGCGGTATGAGTCTGGCTATATTGATACTATTAGCCGAACTGAGCCTGTAGTTTTTATTTAACTCAGTATCTAGAAAAGCTTGTTTTACAATGGATTGGCAATCATCAAATGTTCCATCTACTTCAAAGGCATGAATATTTCCTCCGAGTGTTGTTAATTGCTTTTCCTGAAGAAAACTAACTTTTCCTGATGGATAAAGGATGTGTACATTTATTCCTGGTGTATTTAAAAATCCCGCGGCTACAGCTCCGCCGGTATCACCCGAAGTAGCAACCAGTATGGTGAGTTGCCGATCATCTTCTCTGTTTAATACAGACATCAACTGCGCCATGTATCTGGCACCAAAATCTTTGAACGCTAAAGAAGGTCCATGAAATAACTCGAGCACAAATGTTACATCATCCAATTCAGCTAACGGAGCAGGAAAATTTATGGAATTTGAACACAGAGTTAAAATTTCAGACTCGCTGAGGTCTTCTTTAAGCAAAGATCTTGATATCTCGAAGGCAATCTCTTCAAATGAAAAATTGGAAAGCTTAGAAATGAAATTTGAGGACAATTTCGGTGTTGTCTCTGGCATATAGAGCCCATTGTCGGGAGGAAGGCTCTCTAAAACTGCCGTTTTGAGGTCAACAATATGATTTTTGTTGTTAGTGCTGTAAAACTTCATAAAAGCTGGGTCCCTTCTAAATTGATAGGTGAGATATATAATTTGCTATCGACTTTGTTATCTGCAAAGACGCGTTGCATGGCATTTCCAATATTTTCGGCATTCAGTGAATTATTGCTTAATGCGAAAATAGAAGGCCCTGCGCCACTTATGCTACACCCCAGAGCACCGTTCTTCATGGCTGCTTCTTGTACGGTGTAGAAATTGGGAATCAATGATGCCCTTTGGGGTTCGATAATATGGTCTTTCAGGCTTCTCCCGATCAGATCAAAATCGGAATTATATAGACCGACAACTAGACCTGCTATATTTCCAGTTTGTGCAATACATTGTTTTAGACTTATATTCTTTTTGAGAATTGCTCTGGCTTCTTTTGTAAGTACTTCGATCTTGGGATGAATTACGGTTGCAAAGAGACCACGAGGAACAGGTATTTTATGAACATCCAGTGATGCATTGTCCCGGACCAGGACGATGCCACCAAGAAGGGCAGGAGCGACATTATCTGCATGCCATGCTCCGTCTGCAATTTGTTCTCCCTCAACTGCAAATTTTAGTAAATCACGCTTCGCCAAAGGTCTTCTGAGGTATTCATTGATAGCCATGACCGCCCCGGCTGCGCTTGCAGCACTTGAACCCAAACCACTTCCAAAAGGCATCTTTTTATGAATTTCAAGAGCAATTGGCTCGTCCTGAAGACCTAGGTGTTCAAGTAGTTTCAAACCAGCAAAACCAGCAGTATTGCTTTTGACATTATAAGGTAATTTCCCACCAGCTCCTGTAATCTTGGTGATTTTGAGCCCCTTTTCTCCACCTTTTTTAATTATAATCTCGTCTCCAGGCCCATTTAGGGCAAATCCGAGAACATCATACCCACATGCCATGTTGGCTACACTAGCCGGTGCAAATACTTTTAGTCCCATGAATCTCTTCTTCTTAAATCTCCATTGGTTAGGTTAAATAATTTCCGATGCTGATAATTTCTGCAAATACACCTGCAGCGGTTACTTCTGCTCCTGCACCCGGTCCACGGACAACCAATGGTCTTTCATTATACCTCGCCGTAGTGAAAATGACCATATTATCTGATCCGCTCAAACCATAGAATGCATTGTCTACACCGACGGATTGTAATGAGATTACAGGTCGTCCATCCTCAAGAGAGGCGACCATTCTCAGCTTTTCATTTTTGGCTGTAGCAGTACTAATCATTTCGGCAAACACATCATTGTTTTTTTCAAGTGCTGCAAAGAAATCAGCAACATTAGAAGCCCGAACACATTCCTCGGGCAGTATACCCTGTATTTCTACGTCCTGACTTTCAATTGGCAGGCCTATTTCTCTGGCGAGAATAACTAGCTTTCGTCTCACGTCTATTCCATTAAGATCAATTCTGGGATCGGGCTCGGTGTATCCTTTGTCTTTAGCTTCCAGAACGACTTCACTAAACGGCCTGGACCCATCGAAAGAATTGAATATATAAGATAATGATCCTGATAAAACACCTTCTATTATTTGAATCTGATCACCACTGGTAATCAAGTCATTAAGGGTAGTAATTATAGGAAGCCCTGCTCCAACATTGGTTTCATAAAAATATTTGACCCCTCTCTTTTGCGCAATGGATTTCAGGTTTTGGTATCGCAGATATGAAGATGATGTAGCAATTTTGTTTGGCGTGGAAACAGAAATGCTGGCATCCAATACTTTCTCATATAAACTTGCTACAATATCATTAGCAGTATTATCGACAAAAACACTGTTCGAAAGATTCATTTCGATCATCTCATCGGCGAACCCATCGGGTGTTGATTTTTCCCCTTCTGACATTAGTCTTTCTTTCCATCCTTCCAATGGAATACCATCAGGGTCAAACAGCATCTTTCTGGAATTCGCCAATCCACATATTTGAATATTGAAATGACGGCTTTCAGCAAGATAAGCGTGTTGTTGTTTGATCTGATCTATAAGTGTACTTCCGATCAAACCAACACCAATCATAAAAACATGAATTGTGGAGGTATCAGACAGGAAGAAAGCGTCATGTATAGCATTTAGTGCTTTACCCTCGTCTTCACCGCTGATGACTACAGAAACATTGAGCTCAGAACTTCCCTGAGCGATGGCGATAGCATTGACACCATTTTTCCCAAGCGCTTGAAATAATCTTGCAGCAATTCCCGGGGCATATCTCATATTCTCACCGATGATAGCTACGACACAAAGATTGTCCTCTTGTTTTACAGGATCTACCAAATCTTCTGCTATTTCACGTGCAAATTCTTTTTCCGCCGCTCTTTTGGCCTTTCTGGCTACTGACGGTTGTACAGCAAAACTGATACTATGTTCTGATGATCCCTGCGTAATCAAAATGATGTTGATATCCTGAGCGGCAAGGGCGCTAAATAAACGTGCTGCAATTCCAGGGACCCCGAACATCCCGCTTCCTTGCAGAGTCAGCAATGATATTTCTGAAATTGAACTAATCCCCTTCACGGCATAATCCCCTGGATTGCTTTCTGCTGTTACCAATGTTCCTTCAAAATCGGGATTAAAAGTATTCCGAATTCTGAGTGGGATATTTTTGCTCAGCGCTGGTTGAATTGTAGGCGGATAAATCACTTTTGCGCCGAAATGCGACATTTCCATGGCTTCGGCATATGTCATTTCCGGTATCGTGAATGCCTTGTTAACCTTCCTTGGATCGCTGGTTAATACCCCATCAACATCAGTCCATATCTCAATGACTTCAGCACCTAAAGCTGCAGCAAGTATAGAGGCCGTAAAATCAGAACCACCGCGACCCAGCGTAGTTGTTAATCCACCTTTAGCAGAAGCAATAAAACCCGTAACAATCTGAATATCAGTCGATTGTATGTAATGCTCTCTGATCCTTTGATAGGATAGTTCAAAATCAACATTGGCGGAACCAAAAGCCTTATCAGTTTTTATTATGGATCTGGCGTCGAGAAAAGAAGCAGGGATACCTTCTTTCTTAAGAGCTTGACTAATAATAAATGCAGAACTTCTTTCGCCAAAACTCAACACATAATCCATGGTCCTGGGAGAAGCTTCCTGGACAAGAAAAATCCCATGCAACAGTCGTCTGAGGTCGATATGGTTTTCTTCTAATTGATCTTCTATAGCCGAATAGGCCCCATTACCTAAAAGTGCTTTGGCAGCGCTTCGATGGCGGTGTTGAAAATCTTCAAGTAGTTGTTCATAAGCGTTATCACCTTTAGAAGCCAACCTGCCCATTTCGATTAATCCGTCTGTAACTCCACCAAATGCAGAAAAAACTACGGTGAATTTTTCTCCTCTTTTGTGGTATGATCGCAGAATATCAACAATTGCTGAGATTCGCTCGGGAGTAGCCACGGATGATCCGCCAAACTTTAGTACTTTCATTTCATCTCGTTATTCCATTACGGAAATAATTCATTATACGTCATAAGAATCAGCGGGTTGTGTTTTGGCAACCAGATAATGCCGCATTATGAAGACGCAAAAGTATTCCTTTTGATGATGAAATGTCAAAACGCAATGAATGAAAAATGATAGAAATGAGGACTGAAAATATTCTTACTAATAAGATAATTTGAGATCTAGGCTTAAATCTTATTGAGAACGGGAACCAAATAAAAAACCCGACATTACTGAATGCCGGGTTTTTTATTTTCATTTTTTAATTCATTATTCCAATTCGAAAACCACATTTACATTGACTCGGTACTCACGGATTTTTCCATTCTTAACCGTAACGCTTTGATTGGCGACATTAGCAGATCTAACGTTCATAAGGGTTTTAGAAGCTTTTTTCACTGCTTGAGCGGTAGCGTCTTCCCAACTTTTTTCAGAACTCGCAAGAAGTTCAATAGCCTTTAATACTGCCATTATTATGTTTTTAAGTAATTGAATTAATTATTGTAAGCTTTTTATTTTTTCAAACAAGATATCTTCATCTCCGGATTTGTATTTTCTTTTATGATATACGATTTCACCATTTTCGTCAAAGACAAATACCTGCGGAAGGCCGTTTAATCCACCAGGCATAACTTCCCAGAAATCCCTGTTAAAATCATTGTAAGCTTCCCACGGCCAATTGCTATCATTAACCATTTTGACAAATGAAGGATAGTTTTTTTCAAAATCAGTAGAAATAGCGACAAATTTGAAATCTGCCTCCTTTTGCCATCCTTCAAATTTTTCTTTGATGGCTTTAAGTTCCAAACGGCATGGATAACATGTCGTTAACCAAAATGTAATAACAGTAGGACCATCTTTAAAATCCAAAACATCTGAAGAAGCTACAATGGAACCATCAGGTCGTTTGAGTTCTATGTCATAGGGATACGGATCATTCGACTTAGGTTTCTTCAAATGCGCGACAGGACTTTTGGCTTTTTGCTTGATTTCAATTGCCGTTGCATCCTTCGGTGATGATTGAGATTGCTGGGCCTTAGGTTTTGACTGACAACCAAACAACAAAAATGCAGTTAAGCCGAAAAGAAAATATTTACAAAACATGAAAAGATATGTTGTTTTAAATACCATGAACTCAAGCTAATCGATAGTATGGAAATGGGAATCTCAAGTTACGCAAAAAGAAAGCTAGATGCTATCCCCACGAAGCTTTCGAAATTGTTTACGTGCAAGAACAGCAAATGTACTACCGGAATACTCAATAAACAGCTTTTCATATAACTCCATTGCCTTGTCTGGTTGTGCCAGTACACCTTCATACAGTTGTGCTAATTCAAACATTGCATTATCCGCCTTGATCTCATCTCCAAAATCCGAAATGATCGTATTGTATAGTTCAACCACACGTTTAAAATCTTTTTTCTTTTTATAGATCTGAGCTTTCAGATAAAGTATATCGTCTTCGAGACTATGATCCGGAAATTGTTCTATGATTTCATCCAATTTGGTAAAGGCATCATCAAATTTGTTCTGAAATACAAGCAATTCAGCTGTTGCATAAGACATCAGAGGAACAGCCGTCGTGTCAAGACCCATATTGTCCGTGATAAATACAGATAGATCTAATGCATCATTAGCAATCAGTTTGGATGTAGAAGCCTTCAAAATATCAAATTGTGCCTGAGCCCATTCAAAGTCACCATTAAAATAGGAGAGTCGTGCATTTCGGAATCTGGCTTCGTGACCCAGCAGATCTTCATTGAATTCTTTATCGACTTGTGAGTAGAGCAAAGTAGATTCCCATCGCTCACCTTGCATCAAAAAATAATCGGCTAAGTTGAGTTTGGAATTGGCCAATACATATCGATCCGTACCAGCAAAATTTATGATTTGTTTTAAAAGGTTAATGGCTTTATCAAGATCATTAATATATAGTGCTTCAAATTCGGCCAATTGCAAAATTATAGGTGCGGTTGCGCTATTGTATCCAAATTCATTTAAGAAAAGTTCATAGTCTGCTTCTATGCTTCGCAAATCATCCATTGAATAGTCATATCCATCAATGATGCGTTGCTTTTTACACCACAAGGCCCTTCTTTTGGCAGGCAAATAAAATGTTGATGTTCTCCCTTTCTCTTCAACAATATATTCATATGCTTCTATAGCCGCATCATAAGCATTATCATTGGACGCTATATCTGCCAGTCGATATATGCGGTTACCATTTTCATTGAGTGTTCTGTCGATTGCCTTTACCTGACGAAGCGCATTGCGATAATCTTTCTTTTGAATAAATACCCATGTCAGCAGATCCGGCAATATGACATTGTCTTTATCTTTTTGAATTCTTGTGTATAGTTGAGTTTGAAGCTCCAGATAATCTTCCTCTGCCAGGGTTCTTTGCATTATAGTTTTGACCGTATTCAGACGATTGGGTCTACTCGCAAGGCTATTCAAATAGTTATCTATCATTTTTGGAATATCTCCCTTTCTGCGATACATGTCCCCCAGATTGTAAGCGAAAATGCTTTTGTCTTTGAGGAGTTTTCCGCCCTGTTCGTAAGTCTCGATGGCTAGATCATATTTGGTCAGACCCGTAAAGGCATTTGCCAATCTTGTGATGGCCGTTCGATCGGCATAAAGCTTTTTTATAGCCTTTCGGTACTGTTCTTCTGCTTCTTCCAGAAGATATTGACGTTCAAACAGATTGCCATAGCTCACATAAAGCTGGATTTCCTGTGGGTTCTTTTTTATTCTTTTTGAAATAGTTTTTTCACACTCATCATAAGCTTCCAGACTAAGAAGGCATTCAATAAATTGATTAAAGAAATAATCGTTTCTCGGGTTGGCTTCATACAACTTCTTGTATATAATACTGGCCTTTTCATACTCACCACTTTGGTAGTACTGTTGAGCAAGTTTAAAATCCTGGGCATCTATAGATACGATTACTAAGAAACCTATGAAAATGGTCAGAATCCAACGCATGAAAAATTGCTTTATATACTGATTGTGAACAACTATTAGCTAACAGAGGAAGTATCTATGAAACGTTCCCTGGCACCAAAGGTTGCTGGTATCTAGGAACGCAAAAATCAAGCTAATATTTGTCGAATATATCGTCGATCTTTAAAATATATCAGACCAGCGAAAACGAATAGTAGAAATGTGTTAAATATGAGAATGTATGGCAAATGATCATCCAACAATGAACGTCCCTGATCGGATATCCACCAAAAAATGACGGCAACAACCAGATAGAACAGAATTTTACCGACCGGATATTGAATCGGATAATATTTCTGACATAATATATAACAGACCACGACCATTATCACATAGCAGAGTAAAGTAGACCATGCACTACCAAAATACCCTAAAATTGGAATTAGGAGAATATTCAGAACAATCGTGACAAAGGCACCACCAACGGAAATATACATTCCGATTTGAGTACGGTCGGCCAGTTTGTACCAGATAGCGACATTATAATATAAGCCGAGAAACAAAAAGGCCATCAATAATATTGGCACAGCTGCTACACCTGCGTGGTATTTTTGCGGAAGAATCCATTGGACAACATCGAGATAATATGAAACACCCAGAAATACGAAAACAGCCACAATAGTGTATGCAAAAGCCACATTTCCAAAGACATTTCGATCCGTTTTCGCTTCAGCGTGTTTGAAGAAAAATGGTTCAGCGGCATAATTGAAAGCCGTAGTGAATAAGGTCATGAAAATGGCAAGTTTCGAAGCTGCGCCATAGACACCAACCGATTCCTTAGCAAGGTCTTCTGGAAGCACCCACTGTAAAATTTGAAACTGATACTGTTGATTGATGACACCAGCAAAGGCTATCACTGCCAATGGCCAGGTATAGTGCATCATTTTCCGTAATAAAGCGGTATCAATTGCCCAGGATTTGGCTACAGAACTGTATACTGGAATTACAAGAATAAAGACAAGGCTACTCGCTAGCAAATTGGCAAAGAAAACATAATCTAGTTTGTTGGTTTCATCAAACTGAATCCCCAATTCTGTATTCAAAGATAGCCAGGGCAATCCTTCAAGGAAAAACAGAATAAAAAATACATTTGCAAGAATGTTGATCACCTTGAGAAGCGAGAACCGCCTGGCTTGATTGTCAAGCCTTAGTTTAGCAAAAGGGATGGCGGCCAAGGCATCCAGACTAATTATAGCTGCGAAATAGTAAAAATAACGGTGCAAGCCCTCGGTTTCAAGAATCAGGAAAGATAGCGGTTCGGCAATAATGATAATTACAATAGCGAGGATAACGGTGGTACCGATGATAGCCGAAGCTGCCGTTGTAAATGCGTTTAACGTAGTCTCTTTCTTACTGCCAAACCGAAAAAGTGTGGTTTCCATTCTGTATGTGAAGACCACCATTGCGGTAGCAGCAAAGACATACATCAATTGCATGTTTCCAAAATTCTCTACTGAAAGTTGTGAGGTCAGATAGGCCGCAATTATGGCAAAATTGAGCACTCGGCTCAATATTGTAGGGATACCATAAATGGCTGTTTCCCCGGCAAGTTTCTGGATCAGCGACATCGGGAATAATTAACGCACAAGAATAGTCAAAATTTCATTGAGTAAGAGATGAGGCTCAATCCATTCATATCCTTAATTTAGCGGCTCACTATAATTGAAAAATGAAGAACTTAAAACTACTTCAGACGATATGTAAGACACCCGGCGCTCCGGGATTTGAACAACGCATACGCGAATTGGTAATAGACGAAGTCACGCCCTTGGTGGACGAGGTGGAAATAGATAATATGGGAAATGTCATGGCCATCAAAAGAGGTCAGTCAGATAAGAGGGCCATGGTCGCTGCGCATATGGATGAAATCGGATTTGTGGTCACCCATATCGATGACGAAGGATTTATTCGATTCAAGCCCCTAGGCGGCTTTGATCCCAAAACCCTGACGGCTCAACGCGTCATAGTACATGGAAAGAAAGATCTGATCGGTGCCATGGGGACAAAACCCATTCATATCATGACCCCGGAAGAACGAAAAAAAATAGTTCAACTGGATGATTATGTTATAGACCTTGGTTTGAAAAAGAAAGAGGTTGAAAAGTATGTCACCATAGGAAATCCTATTACCAGGGAAAGAGAGTGCATTGAGATGGGCGATTGTATCAATAGCAAATCCCTGGACAATAGAATCTCTGTATTTATATTAATAGAAACATTAAGAGCCCTGAAAAATAAAAAAGTGCCCTATGACATATATGGTGGATTTACTGTTCAGGAAGAGGTCGGTCTTAGGGGTGCGATTTCTTCTGCCCACCATGTCAATCCTGATTTTGGATTCGGCCTTGATGTGACTATCGCCTATGATATGCCTCCTGCACAACCTCATGAAATGATAACCAAACTAGGAGAGGGGACAGCAATAAAGGTGTTGGATGGTTCGACGATATGTGATTTCAGGATGGTGCAATACATGAAGGATACAGCCAATAAGTACAAGATAAAATGGCAAACTGAGGTACTTCCTATGGGAGGGACAGATACAGCAGGAATTCAACGTTATGGAAAGAGTGGTTCTATTGCCGGAGCTATAAGTATCCCATTACGAAATATGCACCAAACCATTGAGATGGCCCACAAGGAAGATGTAGATGATAGCATCAAATTATTGACGAAATGTCTTCTTGACCTTGACAAACATGATTGGTCGTTTAAATAGTATACTTATGTGGATAGAAGAGAATGATACTCTAAGACGTGATTTTAAATTCTCGGATTTCAAAGAGGCCTGGGGATTTATGACAGAAGTTGCCTTTCATGCTGAAACTCAAAATCATCACCCTAATTGGTCGAATGTTTACAATTCGGTAAGCATTATATTGACCACACATGATGCCGGCAATACAGTTACAGATAAGGATCGAAAACTGGCAAGCGCCATAGATGAAGTATATTCAAAATATCAATAAGCTGGCTGAGGTGATATAATCAAATTAGCATACGCACAGAATCGAATAGATGTATCCAAACTTATCTTATATACTTGAGGCAATTTTCGGAACAGAGCCTGACAATTTTTTTTCCATCTTTCAAACCTTTGGACTTTTTCTGGGATTGGCATTTGCAGCTAGTGCATATGTGTTATACCATGAATTGAAGAGAAAAGAATCCGAGGGCCTTCTCACCTCTATTAAACACACTTATACGGTTGGTGAACCAGCTACTATTATTGATCTATTCGTTGGAGCAACAGTAGGATTTATTCTTGGGTTCAAACTAGTCTATCTGATACAGCACTTTGATGTAGTGAAATCAGATATGGTAGATTTTATCTTTTCTACCCAGGGATCATTTGAAGGAGGGTTACTGGGAGCTATTCTAAATGCAGGGTGGGTTTGGTATGATAAGAACAAACACAAGCTCGATAAGCCTAAGACCATTACCGAGGATCAATATCCCCATCAGCGGATCATGGATATCACCTTCGTTGCAGCGATATGGAGTTTGATTGGAGCAAAGTTGTTTGCTGTACTTGAAGAACCACAATATTTCTTTGAAGATCCAATCGGACAATTATTTTCCGGAAGTGGAATGGCCATTTATGGTGGGCTTATTGGAGGCTTTATCGGCACATATTATTATATCAAGAACAAGCTAAAAATTAAACCCATCCATGTCATGGATGCTGTAGCACCGGCATTGATTATGGGCTATGCAGTAGGCCGTGTTGGGTGCCAACTATCTGGAGATGGTGATTGGGGAATTGACAACCCGGACCCCAACCCCTATAGCTGGTTGCCGGATTGGCTATGGAGTTCTACCTATCCGCATAATGTACTAAAGTCCGGTGTACCCATTGAGGAGTGCAAGTGGGAATATTGCAACGAACTGGCAGTTGCCGTTTATCCCACACCTGTATACGAGATTATAATGGCCCTGATAATTTTTGGAATACTCTGGGCTTTGCGCAAACGCATCAAGGTGGCCGGTGTGATTTTCTTTATTTATATGATCTTAAATGGTATTGAACGATTTTGGATTGAGAAGATCAGAGTAAATGCGACATACAATATTGCAGGAATGGAAATCACACAGGCAGAAATAATATCGGTATTGTTTGTTATAGGAGGGATCATTGGCTGTATCATACTTTATGGGCGGGATAGAAAAAAAGCATGAATTCTTCTTCCAGGTAGCGAATAGCATTAAAACAACAAAGACAAGTAAAAAATGGCCCTTACAGAATCCAAAATGTTGTCACTCGGTACCACAGCACCTGCTTTTGAAGCGCTGGATACGATTACTGATACAACACTATCACTGAATGAACTGAAATCAGAAAAAGCTACAGTGATCATGTTTATTTGTAATCACTGTCCATATGTGATCCATGTAAATGAAGCATTGGTTCGCTTGGCCAATGACTATATACCGAAAGGTGTCTCTTTTATAGCGATAAGCTCCAATGATATAGAGAAGTATCCGGTTGATTCACCAGACAACATGAAAGCCCATGCCTTGGATGAAGGATATCCTTTCCCCTACTTGTATGACGAAACTCAAGATATAGCGAAAGCCTATGATGCGGCATGCACCCCCGATT
>JAHHJQ010000213.1 GCA_018680005.1 Bacteroidia bacterium
GAAATACATTATCTGCTTCAGGATAACCCAATAAGTGAAATGGAATGATTGCGATTTTTTGGAACTGTGGAATCGGCACAAATTCTGAAGATTGTCCAAATGCCGAAAGAAAGAATAAGCCAAAAAGAAGATTTAGTGTCAACTTCTTCATAATGTGTAGTTTGTGTGATTTAAATAGTCATCTTATACGTGCCAAACCCATGCCAAACCAGAAGCCAAAGATCACATCTCAATTGAGAATCATATATAAAAAGGTTGTGGAGTAAAACGTTATATTTAAAAAGTCCCAGACATTTAAAAATCTATAATATTGATAGATGCTCATTCTGGTGGACTTTATATCAAAAGATGAAAAATATTCCTACCGTTCCCAGATTTCGATCGATCGTCAACCTCACTCGTTTTCTCGACAATCCACTGCCCATCATCAAAGATGCATTGAATACTTATGGTGATACATATATGGTCTATCTCGGAGGAACACTTAGAAACATTATGACAATCAATCCGGATGTCATTCAACATATTCTGCAGAAGAATCATAAGAATTATATCAAATCCGATATCACCAAAAAACGGCTTGGTAAATACCTGGGCCGAGGGCTACTGACAACAGATGGGGCGTATTGGCTCCGACAGCGAAGACTCATTCAACCCGGTTTTCACAAAGCAAAACTCGCCTTGCTCATACAAACCATGAATGATGAGATTACCAGATATATTGCCAATCTGGAAAAGAGAATTTTGAAGGGTCAGAACATCGTGAATATTAACAATGAAATGATGGAACTGACCCTGAATATTGTCTGCAAAACCCTTTTCGGTAGTGGAATGACCCAAAATCAAGTCCAGGATTTTGGAAAAAATGTACACAAAGTACAGGGGTATTTGGTCAGAGAAATCAGATCACCTATTTTCAATTGGTGGAGAAAGATCAATGGTCAAGAACGTAAAGCACGAGAAATATCTCATGCGATCAATGAAACGGTGATGGGTTTTGTTCGAAAACGTCGCGATTCCGGAGAAAGACATGAGGACCTCTTGGATATGCTCATTTATTCTCAATACGAGGATACCGGTACATTTATGGAGGATAAGCAGATTCAGGATGAGGCACTTATCCTCTTTGTGGCAGGTCATGAAACTTCAGCCGTGAGTACTTCCTGGACATTTATGCTGCTTAGTCAGCATCCTGAGGTCAGAAGATTAATTGTTCAAGAATTGGACGAAACAAAGGATGATCAAATTCCAGGATTTGAGGATATACCAAAATTGGATTATAGCAGACAAGTCGTCTCTGAATCTATGAGACTTTATTCACCTGCGTGGATCATAGATAGATTAGCACTCGAAGATGATGAAGTGGCCGGGTACAAGATTCCAAAAGGAAGCATGATAGCAGCTTTTGTACATGGTGTTCATAGATCGGAAAAATATTGGTCAAATCCAGATCAATTCGATCCTTCCAGATTTGAAAAATCAAAAATGAAAGAAAGGCACCCGTTTTCCTATTTTCCATTTGGTGGAGGCCCCAGACTGTGTATTGGACAACATTTCGCATTGATGGAAATGCAGCTGATCATCTCGAGGCTATCACAAAAATTTAATTATACTCTTGTCAATCCATCGATTCCAGAACCAAAACCATTGGTGACACTTCGGCCTGAGGAAGACATCATGCTCCGGGTTGAACTAGCTTAAAAGACAAGAAACAGATTGTATATCAATGACACCATTAAGGCTTGAATATTTCCTAGTTTAGCCAATATTAATGCACAAATATTATGGAGGGATTGGGAAAACCTGTTAACAATTACGCACAACAATTTAGATTAGACAGTAAAGTGGCCATAGTGACAGGGGCCAGTAAAGGAATTGGTGCTTCGATTGCCAAGGGTCTTGCCGAATTTGGAGCTAGTGTTGTAGTCAGTAGCCGAAATCAAGAAGCCATTGATGAAGTGGCCAAGGAGTTAAACCAAGAAGGATACTCTTGTATCGCAAAGGCATGCAACGTTGGCAGCAACGATCAGGTTCAAGCTTTGTGTGAAGCCACCGTTCAAGCTTTTGGTGGTGTTGATATCATAGTCAACAATGCTGCAACCAATCCGGTATATGGACCAATCGAAGACATTGATGATCGGGCCTTCAATAAAATATTCGATGTTAATGTGAAAGGACCATTTCTGCTATCTAAGTTAGCCTTGCCTTCCATGAAAAGCCGAGGAAGTGGATCTATCATTAATATTGCTAGTGTCGAAGGTTTGAAACCAAGTAAAGGAATCGGAATGTATGGGGTATCTAAAGCTGCATTAATCAGTCTTAGCCAAGTGCAAGCCAAGGAGTGGGGTAAATACAATATCCGAGTCAATGTTATTTGCCCCGGACTTGTAAAAACCAAGTTCAGTCAAGCACTCTGGACCAATGAAAAAATTATGGATCAGGTCACTACACACTTACCTATCGGTAGAATGGCAGAAGCAGATGAAATGTCCGGACTTGCCATTTATCTGGCTTCAGATGCATCAAGCTATGTGACAGGAGGTGTCTTCGTGGCTGATGGCGGACATATGATTGCATAAAATATAATCCATACACCTACTTACTATGTCGACTATTAAAGGAAAAATCCATACAGGACAAGATTATATTGAATCGCTACGGAATAGAAATCTAAAGATTTTCCTATTTGGTGAATTGGTCAACGACCCTGTTGAACACCCGATCATTCGGCCTTCTATCAATGCAATAGCAGCCACATATGACCTTGGAATTAGTGCTCCGGAATTAGCAACGACAATCTCACCATACACAGGAGAATCCATCAATCGTTTTTTACATATCGCTACTTCCAAATCAGACCTGGTAAAGCAGAATAAGATGCAAAGAAAACTAGGTCAGCAGACGGGAACTTGTTTTCAAAGATGCGTAGGAATGGATGCCATCAATGCCCTGTATTCAACAACATTTGAAATAGACGAGCAACACAATACCGACTATAATGAAAGGCTCAAGGCGTTCCTTAAAGAAATGCATTCTTACAACTATGTGATTGGAGGTGCAATGACTGATGTGAAAGGTGATAGAAGTATGGGGCCGAGCAATCAGAAGGACCCAGACATGTTTCTGCATATATCAGGACGAAACAATAAAGGTGTATATGTCACTGGAGCAAAGGCACATCAAACAGGATGTATCAATTCACATTGGATGCTTGTGATGCCCACTATGCGATTATTGGATGGTGACCAGGATTATGCTATAACAGGTGCAATTCCAGTTGATGCTCATGGAATAACTTATATCTATGGCCGTCAATCTTGCGATACAAGGGCAGCAGAGGGTGGATCCATAGATGTCGGAAATGCCAAATTCGGAGGTCAGGAAGCCATGGTAATATTCGAGAATGTCTTTATACCCAATGAATTCATTTTTATGAATGGCGAATATGAATTCGCGTCGATGATGGTAGAAAGATTTACGTGTTATCATCGCCGTAGTTATGTATGCAAAAGTGGGGTTGGAGACGTCCTGATTGGTGCTGCCGCCACAATAGCGGAATACAACGGAGTGGATAAAGCATCTCATATCAAGGATAAACTTGTCCAAATGACACACCTGAATGAGACCATTTATGGCACAGGTATAGCTGCGTCTTATCAAAGTTATCCAACAAAGTCCGGTGTCTATATAAGTGATGACATGTTATCCAATGTTTGTAAACACCACGTTACACGATTGCCCTATGAAATAGGCAGATTGGCTCAAGATCTGGCCGGCGGCCTGGTAGCCACGATGCCTTCTGAAAAAGATCTCAATCATCCTGAAATTGGTCATTTATTAAAGAAATATCTTAAAGGCAAGGATAATGTACCAACAGAAGAACGCGTCAGGATATTGAGATTAATTGAAAATATGACCTTAGGTAGAAATGCTGTCGGATATTTGACAGAATCCTTGCATGGCGCCGGATCACCTCAGGCCCAGCGAATTCAAATTGGAAGGCTTATGCAATTAGAATATAAAAAACGACTTTCTAAAATTTTAGCTGGAATAGATGTCGAAGACGAACAAGCTATAGATGAAATGAGTTCTTATTTTAGCAGGATATTTAAGCTTGACGATTGATCAAATCCCAGAATATGTCCATCCGAGCACGATATGATATTTTCAAAAATGGAATTAAGTTTTTTCGGCAATTTAGAAGACAATGTCGACCCAACGTAAATTTCACCAGATCAGATATTCCTCCGCCATATGACTATGCATCTTTAGCATCGTGGGCAGCACATCCTCAAAAAGAGCATAAAGCAAATCTTACCCCTCCGGGTTATGCGTTACCTGAGGAAACAGAAGCAGATGTATTCTTTGTTCATCCGACAAGTTATTTTGGCAAAGGTAAATGGAACCAGCCACCAGGATACAACCCTGCCAAAGAAATCATAGACGAGATCATCATGCCTGGTCAGGCATCTGTCTTCAATGGTGCATGCCGCATATTTGCACCGTATTATAGACAAGCAACATTCTACAGTTTTATAGCGCTTCGTAAAATGAACTCCAGAGCAGCCTTTGTGCTTGCTTATGAGGATATTCTACAAGCTTTTGATCATTACATAGAACACGAGAATAATGGACGGCCTTTCGTTCTGGCAAGCCACAGTCAGGGAACCCTGCATATGATGCGATTGCTTCATGAACGGATCGAAAATTCAGATTTGCGACACAGAATGATAGCAACATATGCTATTGGCTTTCAATTTCCACGAAGTCAGTTTGGAACGAAGTTTAAAAATATTAAAATTTGTGAAGGTGCAACTGACTCAGGATGTGTAATCGCCTATGATACATTTTCTTTTAAAGGAGGTCCATTGCATGTTATAGATCGTATAGAAGTATGGGATGGACCTGGCTGGAAACGAAGAGCACATCAGGCAGTGGTCGGTGTAAATCCCTTAAGCTGGAGTACAACGACAGAACTCGTAAATGCCTCAGAAAACAAAGGCGCAGTCCACATAAAATATCAAGGCGCTTCTTATAGTTTTGATGATTGGTTCGATAATGAAAAAATTGGTTTGAATGCCATAGGCTTAAGTGATCCTTTAGAGGCAGAAGTTTCAGCAAAACTTAGTGAGGATGGCTTTCTATACATTACAGATCCGATTCATAAAATTTTCAGATTAGCGATTCTTCCTAGTCATAATTATCATAACTATGACTATTCACTGTTCTATATGAATCTTCGACAGAATGTCATAGATCGAGTAAATGCCTTTACGAAAAAAGGGGCAACTGTCGAATGACAACTACCCCTTTTGCTTTCATTTTTTTGTTTATGCTCCTAAGTAGTGCTTCAACAATTTGCTTCTACTAGCAGATCGCAATTTGTTAATAGCCTTGTCTTTAATTTGTCGAACTCTTTCACGAGTCAAACCAAACTTTTCACCTATATCTTCTAATGACATTGGGTGTTCTACACCAATTCCAAAATACAACTTGATGACATCTGCTTGTCTGTCTGTCAAGGTGTTTAAGGATCTAATGATTTCTGTCGTTAAAGATTGATGATAAGCCAGGTCATTGTCAGTTCCAGGAGTTTGGCCATTCTCCAAAACATCGAGAAGAGAATTATCTTCTCCATCCACAAAAGGGGCATCCATGGAAACATGACGTGAAGCTACTCCCAGAGTAGTTTCCACCTCTTCGGTTGGAATTTCCAGAAGTGTTGCGAGCTCATCTGATGATGGTTCTCTTTCGAACTCTTGTTCAAGTTCTGAAAAGGCTTTGTTGATCTTGTTCAAAGATCCGACCTTGTTCAATGGCAGACGCACGATCCTCGACTGCTCAGCAAGAGCCTGAAGAATAGATTGTCTGATCCACCATACCGCATAGGAAATAAACTTAAAACCTCGTGTTTCGTCAAAGCGTTGTGCTGCCTTTATAAGGCCTAGGTTCCCTTCATTGATCAAGTCACTGAGGGACAATCCCTGATTTTGATATTGCTTTGCTACGGACACGACAAATCTTAAGTTTGCTTTCGTCAAGCGCTCCAATGCGAGCTGGTCTCCCTGCTTGATTCGTTTAGCGAGATCTACTTCTTCTTCCGGTGTTAGGAGATCGACCTTACCAATTTCCTGTAGATATTTCTCAAGAGATTGACTTTCCCGGTTCGTAATAGATTTCGTAATCTTAAGTTGCCTCATACGCTTATATGAATTTAGTTATGCCTAAATAATTGAAGGACAAGAGGTTAACCTTGCCTGGATATGTTCTTACGGGATATGAGCTAGAGAAATGCGTTAAAGTCCTGTTTTGTAATAAAGTATCGGTAATCGTTTTGACAGGATCATTTGTAGTCATCCAGTGTAGTCTTTCAACTCTGCTTCTGAACGCGAAACAAAGTTATGTTTATTTGGAGTATGAATCAAGAGCAATATGGCAATGCCTAAATGCCAAATCCTACCCTATTCCATTCAATTGTGACAGCAAAGTCCAATTATATAAGGTTTTGAGAAATACTTTTGTTTCTAATTTTTTATTCATCTTTTCTATGATAATCCAATATTTTGGTTTTAATTGCGCACATCATGGTACAAAACCGTGATATGAATCAGAATTCGTAAATAATCTTCGAAGATAATAGATGAATAGGGTTAAAGTAGAAATGGAGTATCTGTTTAGAGCTTCTCCAACCATTTTGTATAAATTTTTTACGACGCCAGCTACTTTGGTCAGATGGTTTTGTGATGAGGTAGACATAGAAAAGGATGTATTTACTTTTGTTTGGGAAGGGTCTGAAGAAAAGGCTGGACTCATTGATGATTTCGAAGACGAAAAACTCGTTTGGGAATGGGAAGAAGGAGAAGCGAACGAGTTTTGGGAAGTAAAATTCGATGTTTCACCAGTAACAGGTGAAACGATCATGACGATCACTGAATTTTGTGACGATATCGATGAAGAGGATACCCGTCAACTGTGGGATAGTCTAGTAAAAAGACTGAGACAGGAAACAGGTGGATAATATCAACTAACTGCTAATGACAAAAGCCCGGCTGAAATGAATCAACCGGGCTTTTGTTTTATGTTAGCATTGATCCAATTATGCCTCTAGTAAGAGCCAAATCAGCAGGCCGATTCCGGCTACTACAGCCACTATACCGATCCATTGCAAAGATGATTTGAGGATGAGGAGAAGAACTATACCTCCCAGAATACCAATCAAACCATAGCGTACACGGTCATCAGCATTTTGCAAGAATTCTGCATCAGACATATTTTCTGCTCCAGCTTTGATCTTAGCCTTTTGAATACGTTTTTGAATTTTGAATGCCTTCTTGTGCATTCTTTCTTGTTTTTTTATTTCCTTATGTATTTGATTTGTTGTCTTGTCAGTAGCATTGTTAGTTACAGAGGCCATTGAAGGTAATCCCAAACAGACAAAAACCAATAGCGCCAGTACTCTGGAAATTTTCGATTGTGCCATAATTCTTAAACAGGTTTCAAGTGATGTACGAAAGTATAAAATTTGTTTGTATCTACTAACTTCCTTTGAAGTTGGCTTTTCGTTTTTCTATGAATGCAGATGCCCCTTCTTTAAAATCATTAGAATTCGCCAACAGCCCAAAACCTCGGACTTCGGCGTCAAACCCGTCGATATCCTTTTGATAATAAGCATTCACCGCTTTGATGATCTCCCGAACGGCCAGTGGTCCTTTCTTAGCGATCTTGAGAATAATTGATTTACACTTGGCAATAATTTCATCCTTAGGTAAGCAGTATTGAGCGAGACCCAATACAACAGCTGATTGTCCATCAATCATATCGGCAGTCAGTAGTAACTCTAATGCTTTCGACTTTCCAATATATTGCACCAATCTTTGTGTTCCACCATAGCCAGGTATGATCCCAAGATTTACTTCAGGTTGTCCAAATCTGGCTGATTCAGAAGCTACTCTTATGTGACAAGCCATTGCAAGTTCGCATCCTCCACCAAGTGCAAATCCATTGACCGCAGCGATCACCGGTAGATGAAATTGTTCTATTTTATCAAAAATTCTTTGCCCTCTGGCAGACAATTCCATAGCACCTGCATCATCCAAACTACTGAATTCAGTAATATCGGCTCCGGCGACAAATGCTTTCTCCCCTGCCCCTGTAACAATCACACCTTTGAGCCCTTGGATCTGATTCAGGTCCTGATCAAAAAGAAGATCAAGTTCACTAAATGTCAGACGGTTCAAGGCGTTGAGCGCCTCAGGTCTGTTAATAGTGATAATTGCAATTCCATCTTCAATCTCGAGGAGAATGTTTTTATAATCCATAAGTCGCCTTTTTTCTGAATACGATAATCCTTCAAATGTATGAAGACAAGCAATGAATTCGGGGTAATCCTTCGAAAATCTGTCAATCACTATTGAAGCCATTCTAGCTTGAACTATTTTTTTTTTATAAATTCAGTAAATCAAAACAACCGAAAAATGGATACTCAAAAATTCACCCTGGCAACTATCGCCGGGGCTGTGGTATTTTTCTTTGCGGGCTATCTCATTTGGGGCATAGCATTGATGAATTTTCATCAATCCAATTTACCCGATATTCCTGGGCTCGTCAAAAATCCACCAGACATGGTACTCATTGGCCTGGCAATGATAGTGACGGCTATCTTATATACACTCATTTTTCAGAGATGGGCGGGGATCAAGACATTCAAAACTGGCGCGATTGCAGGTGCACTGTTAGCCACATTAATGGGTTTAGGTAATGAGCTAATGCAAATGTCCTCAACTAACATGATGACCTGGCCTGTTATTCTGGTAGATATAATTGGAAATGCGGTTTGGGGTGCACTTGGCGGAGG
>JAHHJQ010000224.1 GCA_018680005.1 Bacteroidia bacterium
TCCGATCAGCAAAAGCCAATTTGAAACGGATCAATGTTATGCCTAACTCAAAATTCATTTTATTGTTTTGTTTTCAGGTCTTTGCGGGGTAGACAACATGTCTTGGATCCTTCAAGTTGTGCCAGGCAAGCCTTTGGTTTTAATGAAATCCAGATTAGGTATCGATATAAGAGTTGATGTTTGTTATAAATAATCCGATTGACTTATATAAGTTTGAGCTTCCCAATTTAAAGACCACTAAAGCCTACAGGATGAAGATTTCAGAGCAAATTGAGCTTTCTAATAAAACAGCAAGACTTCCTTGGAATAAACTTGTGATATGCTTGTTCGCCCTATGCCTAACAATATATGCTTGCAAATCGCCAACATCACCAGCAAATGACACTGAAGTCAACGAGGATATTGCCATTGACGAAGATTTTGACAACCTGATTTGGTCGGACGAATTTGACATGGATGGTGCTATCGATACTGCAAAATGGTTTCATCAAACGAGGTTGCCTAATGGCCAAAGTTGGTACAATGGTGAATTGCAGCATTATACGGATCGCACCGATAACACCATTGTCGAGGATGGATTACTCAAGATCATTGCAAAAAAGGAAGCCTATACCGATCAAGGGCAAACAAAACAATATACCTCTGCGAGGCTAAATTCCAAGTTTGTATTTCAAAAAGGGAGAGTAGAAATCCGGGCCAAATTACCCATCGGCGAAGGGACCTGGCCTGCCATTTGGATGCTTGGTCAGAATATCACCGAAAATGGAGCGTATTGGTATAATCTGGGATATGGAACTACGCCATGGCCTGCCTGTGGAGAAATTGATATCATGGAACATTGGGGAACCAATCAGAATCAAATCAAAAGCGCCACACATACACCCTCCAGTTCCGGAGCAACGCTCAATTCGGGTGGCCAGACCATTGCAACTGCATCTACAGCATTTCATGTATATGCCTTGGATTGGACAGACCAACAATTGGTCTTTAGTGTAGATGATGTAGTGCACTATACCTATAATCCATCTACTAAAAATTCGAGTACCTGGCCTTTCACCGCACCACATTATCTACTCATGAATGTGGCGATACAACCCTCCATTGAACCCGAATATACCAGCAGCGCGATGGAGATCGACTATGTCAGGGTCTATCAGTAATTTCCCAGCGAAGAAGCAGAGTACCAGTTACCTAAGTTGTACATTTTAACATTGTAGCTAACTTGAAAAGACTCGACAAATACCCAACATTAAGAGACTGCTTACGATATTTGTGCTCTTTATTGGTCACGTATGTCAGCAGCTGCTTTCAACGATTAAATTCAACCACGGCTTATTGATTAAACCACTGGCAATATCGGTCTGACAAGATGCTAGTTTCCGTAATTTGAAGGTCATTAGAAAACTATCAAATGAAAAAAGATAATACAATGAATAAGATTTACCTGATAGCATTAATACTCTTTGTCGCTCTGGGATGCAAGGAAAGCAATGAAAGTCAGCATAACGCTGTCAAAAAAGAACCTACCGGTATAGATAATGTTGCGTACAAATGGGGACAAATGGCGCTGACAGCTACAGCAAATGATACAGAACGTTTTCAGCCAAGACCAACAATTACTTCTCGATACTTAGGTTTGACTTTTGTAGCCGTTTTTGATGCCTGGTCGCGATATGATGAAAAGGCCATACCTGTGTATTTAAATGATGTCGAAAGAAGACCAAAAAAAGAACATTCATTGAAGAACAAAGAAATTGCGATTAGTTACGCAGCATTTCGGGCAATGAATGAATATTATTTCTCTGATAAAGACTTGTTTGCGGACTTCATGAGAGAACTTGGCTTCGATCCCGAGAATGAAAGCTTAGACCCGAACACACCCGAAGGAATCGGGAATTTGGCTGCTAAAGCAGTTATCGAAGCACGAAGAGGTGACGGCGCGAATCAATATGGTGAGGAAGAAGGATCTAATGATAAACCTTATTTTAATTATGTAGGATACGAGCCGGTAAATTCGGCCGACAAAAATGTAGACCCCAACCGATGGCAACCCAAATATTTCTCAGATGGGCAAGGAGGGAAATTTGCGCCAGGCTGTTTAACCCCTTACTGGGATAAGGTTAAACCGATCGCATTAAAATCAGCCGACCAATTTCGACCTGGTCCTCCGCCTATGATTGGCTCTGAACAGTTAGAGAAAGAAGTACAGGAAGTCATTGAATTGCAGGCCAATTTGACGGACTATGAAAAAGCACTGGTGGAATTTATGCGCGATGGTCCTCAATCTGTTCAGCAGGCTGGACATTGGTTAAAGTTTGCACAAGATGTTTCCCGCAGGGATAATCATACGCTCGACCAGGATGTAAAAATGTACTTCTATAACCAGGTTGTAGCCATGGATGCCTTTATAGCATCATGGGATTCCAAGATGTATTATGACTATGCCAGACCCTATGCCCTGGTACATGAGTATTATGATGATCAGAAGATTAAGGCCTGGGGTGGAGAAGGGAAAGGAATGACAGAAATGGAGGGAAAACAATGGAGGCCATATTCACCTGAGACATTTTTGTGTCCTCCCTTTCCAAGCTACGTCTCAGGACATAGTTGTATTAGTGGAGGATGTGGTGAGGCTTTGAAATTGTGGACTGGAAGTGATGAATTTGGCGTGGAGGTTGAATTGGTCGCAGGTGCATTGACCGAACCTGATAACTTAGGCGATACAGTGACAATTAAATTTCCAACTTTTACGGAAACAGCAGATATGGCCGGAATTTCACGTGTTCTGGGTGGTTATCATATTCAAGCAGACAATGTCGCCGGATTAGAATTAGGTAGAAATGTTGCCAGAGAAGTCTGGAAATTTTATAAAAAACACGTGGGCGAAGAATCATAAGGCATTCAAATTTGCTCAATGGCAATAGCGAAAATGCACTTCAAACGCCTCTGCTCCATTCGTGTTTTACCATCTCGTTCTTCTTGATTTGATCGCTACATGAAATTTTAATCGATCCCTCAATCCTTTAAATCATATGAGGTCATAATTCAACCTGAAATATGTATCGCAAACTGTTTCACATTAGCGAAGAAAGCAGCATAGATCTATTTATTCCAAGAGCATCAAAATCCAAGTGGGGCGGTAAAAGGTATGTCTGGGCCATTGAAGAGAAAATGATACACAACTATCTATTTCCCAGAGCGTGTCCTCGGATATGTGTTGGATCAGATCTGTTCAACCCCTTAGCTCAATGGATCGACATCAATGATACAATTGGAACCAAAGCACTTGTTTTCGTGCCGGAGCAATGGGAGGAGATCATCAATGATTGTATCCTATACAAGTATCAGTTTGAGCCAAAAAACTTCAAGATGATCGATCCTACTGCCGGATATTATGTTAGTGAACAAAAAGAAAAACCACTGGAAGTGGAGCAAATAAGTAATAGCCTTCACTTGCTTGAATCTATGCATGTCGCTGTTAGCGTCCAACCGTCACAAGCCATGAAATTGATCCAAGAGAAAGTAGTACAGGCTACAAATCAATTCTCAATTATCAAATGGGAGAACTTGGATAAGGATTAAAGTGATAAGGATTCCATGGATTTGATTTACATGAAACTTGTAATTATCATAATTAGTAATTAACTTTGAAATGCAAAGTACTTTTAATATAAGGAAACATTAAGCATCATGACCGTACAGAACAAAAGACCAGTCTTCATCTTAATAGGCACCGCAATTCTTCTATTGATACCACTTTTAGCCATGCAATTCACCAATGAAGTCAATTGGTCTTTGGGTGATTTTGCTATTGCAGCTATACTATTGCTGGTCGCTGGTTTTGCAATTGATGTAGTCATCAGAAAAGTCAAAAACAATCAGTACCGGATGGTCATTACAGTTGCCATAGTAATCTTATTTCTCCTCATTTGGGCAGAGCTTGGCGTGGGCATCTTTGGGACATCCTTCGCCGGATCATAAACTTCAAATTCCAGTCTGATGTTGATGCAAAACCTTTATGGCAAATTTGCAAAATGGGTCGGTATCGTAGCCTTGATATTGGTTGCACCATTACTCGCTACGCTATTCTCTACCGAAGTCAATTGGGATGTATCCGACTTTCTTATCATGGGTGCTGTCCTGTTCGGTATCGGTGTTGTCTATGAACTTATCGCCGGTAAATCAGATAAAACGGTTTATAAGGCAGCCTTTGCAGTAGGTCTCTTGGGTGCTTTCTTATTATTCTGGGTTAATGGAGCAGTGGGTATTATTGGTAACGAAGGACAGGATGCCAATTTGCTTTACGGCGCTGTTTTTATAGTGGGTTTGATCGGTTCGCTCATCGCCCGATTTAAGGCTCGTGGAATGTTCTATACGCTCATTGCTGCTGCAATTACGCAAATGCTTGCTCCTTTTGCTGCATATATCATATGGACGCCTCCAACCATCTCCTGGTCTCCAAGCGTATTTGGTGTATTTTTTATGAGCGGGTTCTTTGCCCTTTTATTTGTGGTATCCGCGATGCTTTTTCGACGTGCAAGTAAAGATTAGTCCTATCCACTTGCAGATTTTTTATCCATCATAGACGTTTAATTCTGGATTCATTAACCATACCTTCCCTATTGCGATATTGAGGTATCCTCTAAGAGTACCTCTCTGCTATCTCTAAGGTTCCCCAGTTTTTGGCGTATCTTCATTTCGATCATATACCCACTCGTCCCCCAAAAAGAAAACTTAGAATTTTCCCTATGATCAGCAAAAATAACTTCGCACACCGTATCCCGATATTATTTGTAGTGCTCTTATTTAGTACTTGTGCCAACCCCTGGCCAAAAGAATCAGAAGAAGAAGTCTTGGTATTGAAAAATGTTAACTTGATTTCTATGGAATCTGATCAGGTAATTTACGGTCAGAATATTGTAATTAAAAACAACCTCATAGATTATGTAGGATCACTTGGGAATCTCCAGGGTCTTAAAGATTCAAAGATTATTGATGGGCAAGGCAAATATTTAATACCCGGACTTTGCGACATGCACATGCATATTGATCATCCGGATATACTGCAAGTAAATCTGGCTTATGGGATTACTACAGTTATGAATTACCGAGGCCTACCAGAACATTTAATTTTAAGAGAAAAAGCAACTAAGAATGCAATATTTAGCCCCAATATTTATACAACAGGAGATTATATGGAGGGGTACCCGGCTACTGTACCGGGATTCTTGAGTTTTAATAATGCCGATGATGCACGAAAATCAGTACAGCAACAAAAAGATAAAGGCTATGATTTCATTAAGGTATATAGGAATCTTGACACCTTAATGCATCAAGCAATTTGCGAAGAAGCAGCTAAAAATAATTTGACCGTGGTAGGTCATCTCTCACCTGATATATCATTGCAACAATCATTAAATGCAGGTCAAAAAGTTATAGCACACACTGAAGAATTGATGTATTATTTCAATAACGAAAATGACAAATCCAAGATTGATGATCTGATTGATTTATTAGCATATTATAATATTAGTTATACGCCCAACCTGTCAATATTCAGATCCCTACCTTTACAAGTTCAAAATCTAGACTCTATAAATTCTCGAAAACACATAAAATATTTACAACCAGCAATATTTCAATCCTGGAGAGAAGAATTCAATTATAATCATAGTCGAGGAAAAGATTGGGCGAGCTTTATGTGGGATCGATTCAGATTTTTACAAGAGGTCACTAAGAAAATTAAAAAAGCTGGAATTCAAATTCTAGCGAGTACAGACGCTCCAACCTCAGGTGCTTTTCCCGGACTTGCAGTACATGAGGAATTAAAAGAATTTGTTGAAATAGGATTAACACCATATGAAGCACTGAAAACAGCAACAACAGAGCCAGGAATCTTTATCAAAAATAATATTAAAGATTCAGAAGATTTTGGCTTAATCAAAGAGGGCTATCGGGCAGATTTGCTTTTACTGGATCAGAATCCATTAGAAAATATTGAAAATACTCGAACCATTTTGGGAGTGATCAAAAACGGTGAATGGTACGCCAAGGATTCCTTAGATAATACTTTGGATAATCTAAATCATATATACAAGGATGTTACCCCAATTGTCAAATCCATTGAAAGAGAAATAGAAAATGAAAATATAGATCTGGCGTACGAAACTTTTAGACGCGGTCGAAGTGAATTTCCCGACCAGCTATTCCTTGGATATTATACAATGTGGTATGCAGGATACAGATTTCTTTATGAAAAGAGAGCATTAACTGATGATCCAAATCGAGCACACAAAGCGGTTATATTTTACAAAATGTATTTGGATCAATATCCGAAATTGCACGGCTCACATTATCTGCTTGGGATGGCTTATAAAGCCAAGAAGGACACCATCAGTGCGATTAAATCTTTTGAAGAATCCCTGAAACTTCATCCTTACAATCCATATGCAAAAAATCAACTAGATAATTTGAGAATAAACGCTAGTTCCAATTAGAACAAATTACTACCAATGTTAAAATTCTTATCCCAATCCGTCAAAGATTTCTTAAGGAAAACCTCCCTGTCGGACGGCCGGATAAGTTCAGTAAGTATCTAAAATATGCGATTAACGAAATATTCTTTGTGGTCGTTGGGAATAAAATGAATCTGTGGATCTCTAAATGATTTCTTACAAATCATTTGGCTAAGAATATCCCCCTAACTAGATAATGAGCGTATCTTTGCGCGCTTATATGAAATTGTACATCGCACTGCACAAAGACATAATAGCATCTCATGAAAATCTCTTATAACAATCGATGGCTTGTAGTCGTCGGAGGCATGATCATCCAGCTCTGTTTAGGCATTATCTATGCCTGGTCTGTATTTACCGTTCCATTGAGCGCAGCCATAGAAGAAGGCGGAAAAGGCTTTACAGCATCCCAATCGGCCTGGGTATTTTCCATTGGCATCTTTACCTTTTCGGTATTCATGATCATTTCCGGAAGATTGATGAAGCGAGGGATTTCCACAAAAATCCTATCTGTTCTGGGTGGAGTATTGCTTGGCCTTGGCTATGTGATTGCCGGATATTCAGGAGGTAGTTTTATGACGCTGCTGCTTTCCATTGGTATTTTGGGAGGTGCAGGTATTGGCCTCGCCTATGCTGTTCCATTAAAAATTGGGATTAGCTGGTATCCGGATAAAGTAGGATTGGTATCGGGACTAGCAGTGGCAGGATTTGGGTTTGGAGCTACCTTCTGGATCAAAGCTGCTGGAGCCTGGTTTGGGGGAGGGCTGCTACAAAATCTATCCCTCTTTGGTCTGCCCGGATTGGAAAGCACCTTTGTCCTTTATGGGTTGATCCTGATCGTGGGCGTCGTCCTGGGTGCGTTGGTGATGCAATTGCCTCCCGATGATTATGTGCCGGAGGGCTGGGATCCTATCAAAGATGCCCTGGATCCGACAGCTGAGTCCGTAGATCTCCAGGGAAGAGCGATGCTTCGTACTGTCCAATTTAGATTGTTGTTTAGCATGTTTTTCCTTTCTGCCTTTGCCGGACTCATGGTGATCTACTGTAT
>JAHHJQ010000207.1 GCA_018680005.1 Bacteroidia bacterium
CTTTTTCAGGAAGGGACCGAATTTCAGTAATTCAGCCGAATAATAAAATTGTAACATCGCAGTATTGCAGCATCAAACCTTCAAATTAACGCCTCCCACAATACTTCCACCGGATGCATAGCCTTCCTTCCCGTGCCATCGAATATCTGATGACGACAACTTGTACCCGTTGCGGTGATGATAGTGTCTTGCTGGGATTCACGAATAGCAGGAAATAAGACCAGTTCTCCAACTTGTTGACTGACCTCGTAATGTTCAGCCTCATAGCCAAAAGATCCGGCCATACCACAACAGCCCGAGGGGATCACCTCAACGTCATAATTTTTTGGCAGTGACAACAACCAAACGGAATCATTGGGATCAGAAAGTGCTTTTTGATGACAATGACCATGAAATTTGATATGCTTCTTTGCATTCGTGAAAACATCGGTTCGCACTTGCCCCATTTGAATTTCAGAAGCTAAAAATTCATCAATCATATACGCATTTTGTGCAAGATCCTGAGCCTTTTGAATGAACGAATCACTTACTATCCTCGGATATTCATCGCGAAAACTGAGTATCGCCGAAGGCTCAATTCCAATCAGAGGAGTATCTCGTCCTATCAATGGGTGAAAGAGTGCCACATTATCGTTGGCTCTTTTTTTGGCCATTGTGAGCAATCCTTTTGACAGTGCTGCACGTCCACTTTCAGGATGTTCGATCATTTTAACATCATACCCAAGCTTCGCTAATAATTGGATTGCTTTCTTTCCTATGCTGGTATCATTGTATCTCGTAAATTCATCACAAAACATATAGACCGATTGAATAGGATCTGCCGGCCTTATTCTTTTATAGTTTTTCTTATACCAATTGAAAAGATTGCCCTGGACAGTAGGAATAGATCTTAGCTTGGCTATTTCAAGATATCTTTTGGCTAAGGTACTTGTTAGCTTGTTGGATAACAGAAAATTATAGATCGCTGGTATCTTGCTTCCCATTCGATTCCAATCCGCTATACCTGCAAAGATCTTAGATCGAAAAGGGATTTCATTGCTTTTGTAGTATTGATGTAAGAACTCAGCTTTGAGACTCGCCATATCCACATTGGAAGGACATTCTGAAGTGCAGCCTTTGCATGAAAGACAAAGATCCATCACTTCTTTAATTTCTTCCTGATCAAAAGGATTGTCACGATCGCTTCTCGTTAAAAACTCTCTAAGGACATTAGCTCGTGCTCTTGTTGAGTCCTTTTCGTTTCTTGTAGCCTGAAAACTTGGACACATCGTACCTCCGGACAGTGGAAGCTTGCGACAATCTCCGGAGCCATTACATTTTTCAGCAGCACGAAGAATACCACCCTCATTTTCAAAACTATACACAGTATCAAAAGACCTGGTCACCTGATCCGCTTCGTATCGCAGTGATTCATTCATCGGTCCTGCATTCACAATTTTGCCGGGATTAAAGATGTCAAAGGGATCCCAGGTTTTTTTAATCTTTTGAAAGAGATCATAATTCTTCTGACCCACCATCATCTTTATAAATGGCGCTCTAACCCGACCATCTCCATGTTCTCCACTGAGCGAACCCCGATACTTTTTGACCAACGTTGCCGATCCTTTACCGATGTCATAGAATGCCTGACGGTCTTTTGAATCCTTAAGATCCAGAATAGGTCTCAGGTGAATTTCTCCTGCACCGGCATGCGCATAATGAACGGAGCGCTGACCGAATTCCTCCATCATTATATCAAAATCATCAATATAGTCCGCAAGGTCTTCCAGGGCCACCGCGGTATCTTCGATACATGCCACTGCCTTCTTATCACCAGGAATGTTTGCCAACAATCCCAAACCTGCACTTCTTAGCGACCAGACCCCTTTCGTATCAGGAGGCTGAACAATCGGAAAGGCATATCCGATACCCTTTGATTTAAAATCTGCAACGAGTTTCTTGGCGCGCACGAGGGCCTCTTCAATATCATCGCCTCGAAATTCCACAAGAAGAATAGCTTCCGGGTCGCCCTCTACAAAAGCACGATGCTTACGCTGTTCAATATTCTCTTTTGTGCAATCCAAAATGATTTTGTCCATTAGTTCGCAGGCGGTGGGTTGATGTTCCATGGCGAACTGTGTCGCCTTCATGCTATCATGCACGGAGGTAAAATGAGCTGCGACTACGACATCATAGGTTTTTGGCAATGCGTCCAGATGCAACTTGATTTCTGAGATGAAAGCCAGAGTGCCTTCTGATCCACAAAGCAGTTTACAGAAGTTAAAAGGTTTCGAAGAATCTGAAAATAGTGCACTATCCAAAAGATAATCCAATGCATATCCTGTATTGCGACGATGGATTTGTGGTTTTGGAAATTCTTCCCTGATCGCCTTCTGAATTTCTGGTCGCGATAATTCTTTGAGCGCCTGTTTATAAATCTTCCCTTCCAGATTATTCAACTTTGCTTTCGAATAAAAAGTAAGTTCATCCAGAGCTTTGAATGTGACTCGTGATCCATCACTCAATACAGTTTCCAACTCCATAACATGATCACGGGTTGATCCGTAAACGATAGAGTTAGTCCCGCAGGAGTTATTACCGACCATGCCTCCGATCATTGCCCGATTGGCAGTTGAGGTGATTGGGCTAAAAAAAAGTCCGTGAGGATTCAAAAAATGATTGAGTTCATCTCGCACTACCCCTGGTTGGACACGAACCCAATGCTCATCGGGATTAAACTCAATTATTTTTGTCATGTACTTGGATACATCTACCACGATGCCATCTCCCACACATTGACCTGCCAAAGAAGTTCCGGCTGCTCTTGGAATCAAAGCGATTTGATGGTCCGAAGCAAATTGAACCAATTTCTGAAGATCCTCCGTGTTTTTAGGGAAAGCGACTCCCAATGGCACTTCCCGGTATACCGATGCATCGGTGGCATAAAGGACACGGGTTAATTTATCTTCTAGAAAATCTCCAGCCAGTCTGCGCTTCAATTTTTTCAAATTCTTATGCATCTGCCCGCTAAAATAGTGCTCCTGAAAATGAAAAAAGCCTAAACCATACTGCAGTCTCTATAATTTCAATCCAATGCCTGATTCAGATCAGCCAGGAGATCATCTATGTGTTCGATTCCTACACAAAGCCTGATCATTTCATTGCTGACACCTGCTGATTCCAGTTGTTCCGAAGAAAGTTGTCTATGGGTAGTAGACGCGGGATGACAAGCCAGTGATTTTGCATCACCAATATTGACAAGACGCTTGAACAAGTTCAGCTTATCATAAAACTTCACAGCAGCGTCATAACCTCCATTGATACCAAAGGTGAGCAGTGACGCCGGACGTCCATTGGTATACTTTCTTGCCATCTTATAGTATTGGCTTGATTTCAAACCTCCAAATTCAACCCATTCTACTTTGGGATGACTCTCAAGATGTTTAGCAATGGCAATAGCGTTTTCGCAATGTCTTTCCATACGCAATGACAAAGTCTCTATACCTTGTAAAATCATAAACGCATTGAATGGAGACAAAGCAGCTCCCATATTTCTAAGAGTCACCACACGCGCTCTTCCAATAAAGGCAGCAGGACCAAAGGCTTCACCGAATACTGTGCCGTGATATGACTCGTCTGGAGTCGTAAGCATCGGGAATTTATCCACATGATCCATCCATGGGAATTGACCTCCATCTACAATGATGCCACCCAGGGTAGTACCATGACCACCCATATACTTCGTCAGACTATGGACGATAATATCCACACCATGTTCTATTGGATTGATTAAAGCAGGAGTTCCAACAGTATTGTCTGCAATGACTGGAACACCTTTCTTATGGGCTGCAGCCGCAATTTTTGCGATGTCCGGAATATTGCCTGCCGGATTTCCGATGGTTTCAATATATACTGCCTTTGTTCGCTTATTGATTAATCTATTGATATCCCGATAATTATCGGAAGCTGCAAACCTGACATCAATACCCAATTTGGGCAACATGGTTTTAAATAAGGTGTAAGTACCCCCATAAAGCAATGGAACACTCACAATGTTGTCTCCATTCTCTGCCAGGTTAAGAATGGAATATGTGACGGCCGAACTTCCTGAACTCACCGCCAACGCGCCAACGCCACCCTCTAATTCAGCGACACGCTTTTCGAGTACATCTACTGTTGGGTTCATTATCCGCGTATAGATATTTCCAGGAACCGCAAGATTAAAAAGATCTGCACCGTGTTGTGCATCGTCAAACTCAAAAGCTACAGTCTGATAAATAGGAACAGCTACGGATTTTGTGGTCGGATCTGTCTCGTAACCACCATGTATTGAAATCGTTTCTTTTTTCATGTGATTTTTTTGATCAATAATGATCCGGAAGATAAAGATCTCTTGATCCAATAATTTTTCCTTGTTTGAACAAGTAATGCGAAGGCTATCACACGGAATAGTCTTCTGCTTCAAGGTTTTTCTCCGTTTGAAATTCTGTATGTTCGCATGTTATCAAATCAGTCTAGAATGGAAAAGAATGGCATCTGGGAAGAGTATTGGAAAGTAGCTGCCTTCATGGTGGATACAGATCAGAGGATTCGATTGAGATCAATGGCTGACGTATTTCAGGAACTTGCCAACAATCATGCAAATTACTGGAATGTGGGTTTTGAGAGAATGAAATCAAGCGGGCGATTTTGGGTACTGAATCGACAAGCAATTGAATTTCTAACCTGGCCGCATTGGGAACAACCTCTCAGAGTAGAAAGCTGGATAAGTATGATGAAAGGACCATTTTCATTGCGACATTTTGCTGCATTCAACGAATCAGATGAGGTCATGGTCAAGGCGTCATATCTGTGGACTTCTATTGATCATGCAACCAAGAAGCCTATAGCATACCCTGCCGGAGACTTTCCCATTGTTGAGGAACGTGATTTTGACCTTCCACGTCCGTACAAGTTTAGACTGTCAGGAGAGCCGATAGCGTCCCAAACATATACCGTCAGAGATAGCGATCTCGATATCATCGGTCACACCAACAATGCCATTTATCTCGAATGGGTCACCAATGCCATTCACTCGATGGAAATCGACATTCAAAAAATTGACGCCAATTATGTCGGAGAAAGTTTTCTTGGAGAAGAGATTGCCATCACTATCCTTGGGAATGAAGATGGAAAACATGCTGCTACTATCACAAATTCAAAGGATCTGGAACTATTTCGTATGATCATTTCTTAGTCTTCAATTAAAAGGTATTTCTTCAACTTCATATCCTTTCGACTCAAGAAAATGTTTTAGTGCCTTACCTGTGCCTCCTGGCCATGTCTTCACCTTACCAAAAGGTACCAGTTTGTAGTCATCCAGTTCTTCATTAAGCTGGATATCTCCCCAGGCTTTGACATGATATGCCAGGATGATCTGGTTCATCCTTCGAAAAGTATAATGCCCGATAAATGAGCCAATCTCGCAATCCAGGTTTGTTTCTTCTTTTACCTCTCTGACTACTGCATATTCCGGATGTTCTCCTTTTTCTAAAAAACCAGTTATTAAAGCATACCACTTTTCCGGCCAGGCAACATTATGTGCTAACAAGACCTGTTCTTCGCCATATTCAATGATAGCAGCTACTACTGGAATGGGATTCCCATAATGGATGTAATTGCACTCCGTATTCACACAATGCTGATATCCATCGTCCAGTAATTCCAGTTCTGATTTACAAGTTGGACAGAAGTTATATAAAAACATTTCAGGCAATTATTGAGCAATTGGTTTGCGATATGCTATTACATAAATAGATAGCGCAATAAAACCAAAAATCACTGCCAATCCGAACTTGTCCATCATGAATCTTGTCGGAGAAATTATTACACCGATAAGCATTAAAGGTGCCAAAGCCAATACACCCGCAATAATCTTTGAAAAGATACCCCTTCGAACCAATACCGGAATGAGCATTTCCATAGCTATGGCCAATGCACCCCACTTCAACCAGGTGAAAATGAAAAGATTCGATAGCACCGAATTATACGATTCAGCATCGGTATCTGCACGATACAGGCTAGTGATATTCAGTAGTTGAAAATTCTCAAAAGCATCTGCAAAAAGCGCCACTCCACTCAACACCATACCAATCAAAAGATATCGTTGACCGGACATATTTCGGGTAACCCAAAAAACACAAAACAGAAAAAGTGAATACGCAATCATGTATCCAAAATCAATATAATTGACCATATCGAGGCCATCCAGTTGGTCAGGTGATAGAGGATCAAGAGTTTCTTTCAATTCCTCATAAGAAGTAGCAAATTCAAAAGCTAGTAT
>JAHHJQ010000233.1 GCA_018680005.1 Bacteroidia bacterium
CCTTTCCTTCTGTTCTTCAGTGAAGTAGGATAAGAAGTATGGTGCCATGATATCGTTCTGCAGAATAAATCCGGGACCTGAAGCACCTGCTTTACACATCTCTTCATTTACGATTGCCTGATAACGAAAATCCTTTAACCCCAGACCTCCATATTCCTCAGGAAAATCCATACAAAGCATCCCTTGAGCACCTGCCTTAGTCCAGACGTTACGTGCGACAACGCCATCTTTTTCCCACTGCTCAGCATGAGGGACTACTTCTTTTTTGATAAAATCCCGAACAGCATCACGATACATGATATGTTCCTCTTCAAGCAGATGATCTTGCATTTTAATTTAGTTTACTTGCAAATAATACCCCGAATTGAATAACTCAATTCGGGGTAGCTGAAAGTTTTTCAATAGCAATTAAGCCACGGCAACTTGTCGTTCAAATTGATGAACAGACTTGCCTTGCGCTGCTAATTCTCTGAGGCTGTCAGGCACTTGCCATCTGGGTCCAAATTTTTGGGCAAAATCATCACAATCTGCTATGAAGTCGTTCATTCCAACAAAATCAATGTAAGACAATGCTCCTCCTGTATATATTGGGAATCCCCATCCCAATACAGAACCAATATCTCCATCGATTACAGAATTCAGAACACCTTCTTCAAGACATCTGTAAGCCTCCAAAGATTGGCGGTGCATGATTCTTTTGGCAACAGTTTCTTTATCCAGTGTTTCGAGATCAGAATTGAAAATGCTCGCTAGTTTTGGCCATAGATATTTAGGTCCATTCTCAGGGTACTCATAATATCCTGCGCCGGCCTTTTTTCCTTTTCTTCCGTATTCCTCAACCATGAGTTTGGCTATGTTATAGTTGCGCAACATCTCCGGATCATTTTGAAGATTAGGATTGCTCTCCATCACATGAAGCCCGAGCGTTAGAGAAACTTCATCGGTCACGGCCAATGGCCCGACAGGCATACCCTTGCTTTTTCCTACATTTTCAATCATAGCAGCTGGGACTCCTTCTTCCAATAAATAGGCTCCTTCAGAAGTATAAGTACTAAATGATCGGGATGTATAAAATCCTCTGCTATCATTTACTACAATAGGGATCTTTCCGATGGCCACTGTGTAATCCACAGCCGCAGCAATCGCTTTGGGGCCTGTCTTTTCTCCAACTATGATCTCCACTAATGGCATTCTGTCCACCGGTGAGAAGAAGTGAATACCAATAAATTGATCAGGCCGATCTGACGCTTTAGCTAGCAAAGTAATTGGAATGGTAGATGTATTTGAAGCATAAACTTTCGACGGATCCAGGACGGCTTCAGTTTCTGCCGTCACTTTAGCCTTGAGCTCCGGATTCTCAAATACAGCTTCGATGACAAGGTCGCACGCTTTCATATCATTTGGATCACCGGTTGTGTGAATTCGTTCTAGAAGGGCATTGGCTTTTTCTTCTGTAGTTCTTCCCTTTGAAACTGCCTTCTTGCAGAGTTTTCTGGAGTAGTCTTTCCCTTTTTCTGCACCTTCTTTGTCGACATCTTTGAGTACTACGTTCATTCCGGCTTTAGAGGATACATATGCTATACCAGCACCCATCATCCCAGCACCAAGAATTCCGAGTTTCTTTACCTCATATTTCGGTTCATTCTTGGGTCTGGCTTTGCCTTTTTTGGCAGCTTGCATACCCATGAAACCTGTTCTTATCATGTTCTTGGCTTCTTTGGTGCCAAGCACTTTTGTGAAATAACGAGCTTCAACTTCTAATGCTCTGTCAATCGGAAGACTCAATGAATCATGAACCGTACTTAAGATATATTGAGCAGCCGGATAATTGCCATGGGTGATCTTGCGCACATTGCTAATAGATCCCATCATTGTTTGAGCTCCATTGGGAGTTTTTAATCCACCTCCTGGAATTCTATGCTTTTTATTATCCCAGGGTTGAACTGGATTTGGGTTGGCCATAATCCAGGCTTTGGCATCACTAATGAGTAGTTCGGGAGTTTCCGCAATGGCATCGATCAATCCATCTTTTAGAGCCTTGTCGGCTTTGACCTCTCTACCTTGGAGCATGTACATTAAGGCATTCTGGATACCCATGATTCTGGGAGCTTTGACAGTTCCACCTCCACCTGGCAATAAACCTACTTTTACTTCGGGAAAGCCTAGCTTGATTTTAGGATTGTTTAAGGCAATTCTGTGATGACATGTCAAACAAAGCTCTAAGCCTCCACCTAACGCAGTACCGTTGATTGCCGCAACAAATGGCTTGCCTCCGGTTTCAATTGCCCGGTAGTTGGCATGCATTTCCATCATGCCATCATATTGGGCTTTGGGATCTGTGCCGGCTGACTTTAATTCTCTAAGATCTGCGCCGGCCATAAACATACGCTGACCACTTGTGACGATAACTCCTTTGACTGTATCGTCCTGAATGGCTTGTTTTGCAACGTCTGTGTAGACTTTGATAAACTCCGTACTAAATAAGTTAGTCGGATTATTTACCTGGTTGATGAGGATTGTCGCGATTCCATCCGCATCAATACTATATTCTAATAATTCATTTTTTATCATGACTCAAATTTGTGCTAAACTCTTTCTATAATAGTTGCTATACCCATACCACCACCGATACAAAGTGTAATCAGACCTGTGGTTTTGTCTTGTCTTTCTAACTCATCGATCAGTGTACCCGTTAGCATGCATCCGGTAGCTCCCAATGGGTGACCTAATGCTATTGCTCCACCATTGACGTTGATTTTGTCGTGGGGTACTCCCAGATCTTGCATAAATCTCATAGGAACCACGGCAAAGGCCTCGTTGACTTCATATAGATCGATGTCTGCTTTATTCATTCCGGCTTGTTTGAGTGCTTTTCTGGAAGCGGGCGCCGGACCTACGAGCATCATTGTAGGATCTGTGCCATAAACAGCTGCAGCTTTGACTATAGCCCTCGGTTTTAGTCGCATGGCCTCACCAGCAGCTCGACTACCGACTAAGGTGATTGCAGCTCCATCAACAATAGCGGAAGAATTGCCTGCATGATGAATATGGTCAATACGTTCAATTTCAGGGTAACGATCCAGTGCTACAGCATCGAAGCCCGCCATCTCACCTATCATAGCGAAAGCTGGATTAAGTGAACTTAAAGCTTCGACAGTTGTACTGGCCCTGACATTCTGGTCATGATCCAATACTATTTGTCCATTGATATCCTTGACGGGAATTCGTGATTTAAATCGGCCTTCTTTTTCCGCAGCTACAGCTCGCATTTGAGACTCGTAAGCAAATTCATCGGTATCACGGCGATTAAATCCATATTTCGCCGCGATCAAATCGGCACTTATACCCTGGGGGATTGCATGACCCGGAAGCGCTACTGCAGGATCCATCATCAATGCACCACCATCACTCGCCATTGGAACTCGGGACATGCTTTCAACACCACCGGCTATTAACAACTGAGAAAATCCAGATTTGATATATGCCGAGGCCTGATTAATGGCTTCGAGACCGGATCCACAAAATCGGTTGAGGGTAACTCCACAAAGATGATCACCGTATTGAGACTGTTGAGCAGCGGTCTTGGCGATATTTGCCCCTTGGTCAGCAATCTGAGTCACGCATCCAAGAATGACATCTTCAACCAGAGTAGTATCCAGATTGTGCTTGTCCTTTAGTGCTGTGAGACATTGGGTGACAAGCTCTGTGGGAGTAATTCCAATAAGTGCGCCTTTTTTATTGCCACGTCCCCGGACCGTTCTAATAGCATCATAGATATATGCTTCCATATTATTCGCTTAATTTTCTTAATTATTGAATGAGTATACAATAATGTAAAAGTACTCAATCTTCAGATTATACGCTTGTTTTGTGTACTTGAAAATGGTATACGTTAGGAAATCGAATAAAAAGTAGCCATCTTAGTAATTGTCTTTGAATATGAATCTGATCAATATAGATTGGTTATTCAATTAATATATGGAAGATAACTCGTCACAAAAACCGTCTTTACGAAGAAAAAGAGGCCGTCCTGTAGCTTCTGTAGGTGCGGATACAGATCGAATCCTGGATGTTGCGCTTCAGCATTTTGCTAGACACGGCTATGTGCGCGTCTCTCTTCAAAAGATTTCAGACGAAATAGGCATCGCTACATCACTACTCAACTATCATTATGGCAGTAAAGAGGGATTATGGAGAAAGGCTGTAAAGAAGGCATATGATCAACTTACACTACATGCAGACCAATCCAATGTATTGTTTAAAGATCTGGATCCTGTGGCATATGGTAAAGCAATGACCAGATGGTTTATTCATTATTCGGCCAATCATCCGGCACTTTACCAGATTATGCTTTATGAAATGGCGACCAGAACAGATCGGGGAAAGTGGCTACTCGAAAATGTTTCAATACCATTGTCTAAGAGATTGGAGTTTTCACTAGATCAACAGGTCAAGAAAGGGGCTTCTAAACCCATACCTCACGCCAATTGGATTAGCATCATACTCGGTGCATGCACCAATTTTTTTATGATGAAGGATCAAATGCGAATTGAGTATGATATTGATGTATTTGATAAACAACAAATCGATCAGCATGCGGACCTGGTCATCGATATTTTGTATTCAGGGATAATCGCCAAATCAGAAGAATAAATATCCGTTGGGAATTTGAATAGTTCGATCTTCCGTTAAAAGCAATACATTTGACACTTGCAATCAAAACCACGAGATTGCGCGATTAAAAAATAGAAAAAACTAAATAAGGTTTACATGAGTATCATAGAAATGCGCGTTCCTACTATTGGTGAATCTGTAACCGAGGTTACACTTTCTCAATGGTTAAAAAATGACGGAGATTTCGTGAATTTGGATGAACCCATTTGTGAATTTGAATCGGACAAAGCGACCTTAGAATTTCCAGCAGAGGTTTCTGGGCAATTGAAGTATGTTGCTGGAGAAGGAGATGACCTTGAAATAGGAGCATTGGTGGCGACGATCGACACAAGTGTCGTGGGAAGCACGTCTGCAGATCAACCCAAGACAGCCTCCAAACCAGTTCCTGAATCTCAACCTACCGGAGCAAAAGATACTAGTGTCTCTGGATCAGAAAAAAGCTACCCAAGCGGACATCCATCTCCCGCGGCAGCTAAAATACTTCGTGAAGCAAATATTGACCATTCACATGTTCCAGGATCCGGAAAAGATGGTCGTATCACTAAAGAAGATGCTTTGAAAGCAGTCAGTAAAAAGGCTTCGTCGCAGCAAACTGCACCAACTTCATCTGGAGTCAAAAAAGAAGAGGAGGCTCCAACTAGCGGAGTAATCAGCTTTTCGAGAAAAAAGGAAAGAAAGAAAATGACGAGGATGCGAAGAACCATCGCATCGCGACTGGTACAGGCAAAGAATGAATCTGCCATGCTCACTACGTTTAATGAGGTGGATTTGTCTGAAGTCATGAAAATCAGAAAGAAATATCAAGAGGAGTTTGTTGAAAAGTATGGCGTCAAGTTAGGCTTCATGTCCATTTTTGCTAAAGCATGTGCAAAGGCATTAATGGAAATGCCTGAAGTAAACGCTCAAATTGATGAAGATCACCTTATCTATCATGATTATGTAGATATTGCATTTGCAATTTCTACTGAAACAGGTTTGGTAGTGCCCCCAATCAGGAATTGTGAATCATTGGGCTATCATGAAATTGAGATAAAACTTAAAGAGCTGGCTAAGAAAGCAAGGGAAGGAAAATTGACGTTAGAAGAGATGACTGGTGGAACTTTTTCTATTACAAATGGAGGTGTGTTCGGTTCACTTCTAAGTACACCGATATTGAATCGTCCACAATCTGCAATTTTGGGTATGCATGGCATACAACAACGTCCTGTGGCAGTCAATGGCGAGGTCGTCATAAGACCTATGATGTATCTGGCTTTATCTTATGATCACCAGGTGATCGACGGAAGATCATCTGTAACTTTTCTGGTAAAAGTGAAACAACTGCTTGAAGATCCTGTGAAACTCCTTTTCGGGTTATAAAAAAGATAATATGACATTGCAGGAATTTTTTGAAATGCTGGGAGAGAATCCAAGTTTAATTCTTTCCTATTTCATACTCATTCCGCTTACAGCTTTTCTTGCAGGTGTTCTTGGAAAGGGAGAAGGAAATATCAGTCCATGGAAATATTTGTATGCCGTGTTGGTGTACATGGTTTGTATTCCTGGGTTGTTTGCATTCATTCTTAACATTTATCTTTTTCTTTTTGAGAGACAACCGATCATGGAGACAGATGTGCTCAATCAGATACTCCCTATCATTTCTATGGTTGTTACCATTTTACTCATAAGAAGAAATGTTTCTCTGGATGAAGTACCATGCTTTGAAAAATTAACCGGATTCTTGACGATTGTTACGATTGTCATGGCCATCATGTGGATTTTGGATAAGACGCATATCATTGCGTTTACCTACATACCTTTTTATTATGTTGTTCTGATACTGTTGATATTCATTATTGTTATCAGATATGCGTGGAAAAATATTGCGTCAAAATAATATTCACTAATAGTGCCCAAATCAAAAGCCGCCTCTATTGCAACAACAGAGGCGGCTTTTGTCAATCTATAACTGTAGCAATCTTATCTCAATACAAATTGGGTTGATCTGCTATAACTCAGAATATTGGAAATCGTTTCCTGGGAAGGGCTGAATGTTACCTTTGGCAAGGCCTTATAAGAGTCATATAGTTCACAATAATATTCATACAACTCATAGTCCGAATTCAACTTCTCTTCTACCAATAGTTTTTCAGCAGCAGTAGTCTCGTTATAGATGTACTTAATCAAAAGATTTTTTGTAAAAGTTTGCTTCATGTATGATGGTTAGATGATGAAATCAAAATAATCACCCTATTAACTTTTTCTTAATCCCAAATATTGTGTAATTCCAGATTTTTCTATTGGCCTTACTATCGTTCTAGATTAACGCAGAATAAAATATACTTGGTTCCCATCGACCATTTCTAATTAATTACATTTGTTCGAAACGAAAAGGACACATGAATACTGATACATTTGAAGTAGTAGGAGGGCGGCCCCTTCTTGGAACACTTACCCCTCAGGGAGCAAAAAATGAAGCATTGCAGACTATCTGTGCGACAATGCTTACCACTGAGCCCGTCATTCTAAGCAACATTCCTGAGATTATAGATGTCAACCGCCTAATCACCTTACTAAAAGGCTTTGGAGTTAAGGTAAAAAAGCACGCACCTGGCAAGTTTGAATTTCAGGCAGATGAAATAAATTTTGATTTTGTTGACTCAGTAGAATACCAAGATAATGCTACTCGAATTCGGGGCTCCGTAATGTTGATGGGGCCATTACTGGCTAGATTTGGCAAAGTATTCTTACCACAACCTGGTGGAGATAAGATAGGACGGAGAAGACTAGATACGCACTTTCATGCATTTGAAAAACTTGGGTGCCACCTGGTTTATGATGCGGATAAAGGAGCCTATCAAATATCTGCGAATACTCTTAAAGGTGATTTTATCCTCATGGATGAAATCTCAGTAACAGGAACCGCAAATATTGTTATGGCTTCTGTGATGGCAGAAGGAATTACGACAATCTATAACGTAGCATGTGAACCTTATATCCAGCAACTGTGCAGGTTGTTAAATCGAATGGGTGCTAAGATAGCAGGTGTTGGATCCAACATGCTGACCATCACTGGAGTTTCTTCATTAAAAGGTGCTGAGCATCGTACACTTCCCGACATGATCGAAATCGGGAGTTTTATTGGCTTGGCAGCAATGACGCAGTCGGATATCACCATAAAAGATGCTGGGGTTAGTGAACTAGGTATCATAATCCCAACTTTTGAAAAACTTGGAATTGAGATAAATATCAATGGGGATAATATACATGTACCCGCGCAAAAGACCTATGAAATCCAATCGTTCATCGATGGTTCAATTTTGACGATTTATGATGCACCTTGGCCAGGGTTTACACCTGATCTGATGAGTATTGTTCTTGTAGTCGCCACTCAGGCTAAAGGGAGTCTTTTGGTGCATCAGAAAATGTTTGAAAGCCGCTTGTTTTTTGTTGATAAATTAATAGATATGGGTGCGCAGGTTATTCTATGTGACCCACACAGAGCTACGGTCATAGGTTTGAATAGATCTACTCAGTTGCGTGCCATTACAATGACTTCTCCGGATATCCGGGCAGGTGTTTCATTATTAATTGCCGCATTATCGGCTAAAGGAACAAGCAGAATTCATAACATTAATCAAATTGATCGCGGATATCTCAATATTGATAGTAGACTAAATGCTATAGGAGCACAGATCAAAAGGGTCTGATTTTGACAACAACCATGTCACAAACATATATTGTCTGGTGCTTGTTAAGATTGTATTAAATGACGATTATTGATTGATCCCGGGAGGATTTAATTTTACCTTCTTATTTCAAATCGATTTATGATTAGAACTCTACTTTTTATTACCTGTCTTACTTTTTGCCTTCTAGGATACAGTCAGCATTCTAGTGGTGAGTCAGATCCAATAAGGAGGGTTAGTATAAATCCAGTATCGATTTCAGTATTTCCCAATCCGGCAACGCACTACTTTCGTGTCACAGAACATGATAATATTGATCAAGTGATCATTACTGACTTGATGGGTAAAAAAGTAAAGTCTTTTCCTTATCAAGTAGATGCCCAATACAATGTACAAGATTTGAGAAAAGGCATGTACCTTGTACAAATAGTTTCTTTGGACAGCAAAGTATTAAAGATCCAGCGTTTAATTAAGAACGCCCCTTAGTTGTTCAGTAAGGCTTTCACGACACCACTTATTGTCTTTCCATCAGCTCTTCCAGCAAGTTCTTTATTGGCCATGCCCATGACTTTTCCCATGTCTTTCATCGACGTTGCTCCAACCTTACCGATTATCTCCTTAATAAAGGATTCTAACTCTTCTGCTGCCATTTGTTGAGGAAGGTATCTTTCAATGATATCTATTTCTTCCTTTTCTGTTTGGGCCAGATCGTCACGACTTTGTTTTTGATATATATCCAGAGAATCCTTTCTTTGTTTGACCAATTTCTGTAGCAATTTGATTTCTCCAGCTTCGTCCAGTACTTTGCCGCTCCCATCGGTTTTTTGCAATAGGATGGCAGCTTTAATCGCTCGAATGCTTCGGAGCGCTGCCTGATCCTTTTCCTTCATGGCCGTTTTTAAATCCTGGGTAATTTTGGTTTCTAATGACATTGCTATCGCTTTTAAAAATCAAAAAGACCGGATACTCCTAAGATTACCCGGCCTTCTATATACTTAAGAATTATTCGTTTCAGATAATCATTATTTTTCTTCGATTTTCTTTTTGTCCGCCTCTTTCATTCCTTCTTTTATTTCCGTCTCAATGGTTGCTCGGGCATTGTTGAATTCCTTTATACCCTTACCAATACCACGCATTAGTTCTGGAATCTTACGACCTCCAAATAGAAGAAGTACTACAAATACAATGAGAAATATTTCCATATTTCCCGGTAGTAACAAATATGTAATCATGATAAATGCTTTTTTCTTTTGGAAAAACAAAGGTACATTAATTTCAATGTCCTTGGTATAGTCAACCACTAAGAAAACGAATCGTTGGAAATAGATCTTACTTTTTTAGTCCAATTTCTCGCAGTCTTTCGTCAAGATATGCTCCTGCACTTATTGATTCGTAATGAATCAGATGATCAGCGGTCACACAATTTTCAAGACATGTAAGATCCATATCACTCTTAGGATGGAGGAAAAACGGGATAGATAATCTCGGAAGATGCCAGATTTCCTTTGGGGGATTGACAACGCGATGTGTGGTCGACTTGAGATAATTGTTGGTTAGTCTTTGGAGCATATCCCCAACATTAATAACTATTTCGCCTTCTTCCGGCATGATTGGAACCCATTTATCATCTTTGGTCAAGAGTTGAAGCCCTCCGGCAGAGGCACCCACTAGTAATGTGATCAAATTAATGTCCTCATGTTGTTCGGCTCTAATTGCAGAATGAGGTTCTTTGGTTATTGGAGGATAATAAATTGCACGAAGAATGCTATTGCCGTCTTTGATCTTATCGTCAAAATAATGCTCATCTAACCCTAAAAAAAGGGCTATTGCCCTCAATAGATGGCTACCCGTCTTCTCAAACTCCTGATATAGTTGTTTTCCTAATTTTGAGAATTCGGGGTTTTCTTCCACGTCAACGTTATGCGGATATTGGTCTTTTAGAGGGTGGTCGGGATCGATATATTGTCCTATTTGAAAAAATTCTTTAAGGTCTGCTACTTCGGATTGCTTGGCGTGTTCTTTTCCAAAAGAAGTGTAACCCCTTTGCCCGGCCAAATCGGGAATTTCATACTTTCTCTTGGTTGACTCTGGAAGTTGAAAAAAAGCTTTCGCCGAGCTATAGAATTCATCTATTAGCTGAGGATCAATCCCATGATGTTGAACTGCAACAAAGCCGATTTCATGAAATGACTCACCAATTTTTTTAACAAAATTAGCCCTGTCTTCTTCATTGCCACAAACGAATTGAGAGAGATCGACAACTGGAATTGTTCGGTAGGTAGTCATGCTGGAATCATTTGAAAACATAAAGGTAAGAATTGCTTTATTTGAGATACTACTGCTTCAAATCTGGTTTATAGCGAGCAGTTGCAAGGATGGATTGAGTATTCTGATTACTGATCAAATCAATCAAAGAAGCATTAGCGGCATTTTCCATATAAGCCTGGACGATTTTATAACCTATATAGTTAGCTGTTCTTCCCGGAGCTTCTTCAGGCATACCAGGTGAATTAGGGCTGGCATTCACAAATTTCTGATATTTCTGTATATCAGTTGAGAATAGTAGATTTTCTGACAACAAATAAGCGTATATGTTAAGTTCGTTGTCCTTCACCCATTTCATTTGTTCATGTGTATATTCCCACAGGATCGTATCGGGAAATTGGGGAAAGATTTTCTCTAAAATGTATTGGTTCTTACCATTCAAGATCATGTGATCTATCATTTGTGGTCCGACATCGTAACCTACTAAATCCTCCACTATGGCTGATACGCCTTTTTTGGTCATATATGCAGGATCAAATGTTTTTGTCAAATATTCAGAAAAAGCCGGGTTGGTTGGAAACAACTGTTTATAAGGATATTGGGAACCAAGAAACATATCCAAACTAATGCCCACAGCATCTCTTCCATCATCAGGGAATAGAAAACAAGCATAGCTATATTCATCGATCAGATAATAGATATTAGGCGTTGGATATTCCGGAAAGTAGAATTTCAAATATTGAAATGCTTTAGTGAAATCCTGGTTGAATGACGCCATTGAAGGAAAAACAGAATCCACGGTAACTTTTAAATCTTGAACCAGTTCACTCTCCAAGAAACCTTGAATTTCTGTAAGGTATAGATCTGTGGTATCCCCTCTTTTTCTGAAAGACATGACATTATCGATATAGAGGTCGGTTATAGCGGGAAATGAATCTCTTAAGGATTCAATCTTTGGTGCAAGATCATCTTCGGGATTCAACTTCAAAAAGGCCTCATCATACTCAATAAATCTTGAATGCACGGAAATGTGATTGACATCAGGTGCTACTTCATGAATGTTGCAACCAGCAATTGCAAGAATTGCGATTAGCAAATATGCAACCCTGTTCCACTTTAAGCTGACCATAATGTTCAATTAACAATCTTTTAGAAAACGTGGCCGTTAATACAAACCACAAACAACTGAATAAAAACGGAATTCATGAAAAATATTGCCCTCATCTGTTGTGTTGTTTTATCTGCTCTATGCACTTTGTACAGCCAAAACACCCGGCAATTCAATTTCCAAATCTCTCCTGGCACTTCATGGTTCACCACAGACGATCATCTCATCAATAGTAACGGAGGCCAGGTTAATGCCAGGATAACAGCAAAACTAGAAAAACCCTTGATCGGTAATCTTTTCTATACCAAAGGAATAAGCCTTGCTTTTGGACAAGGGGGAACACTGAGACATGAGATAGGAGGAAATCTTCTTCCAGAATCTACATTTGCTGATCCTGCATTGAATCAAGGTGATAAACCATTTACGGATGGTACAGATATCGGCTACAAGCTCAGAATGCTTGAAATACCGCTCAGCTTGAAATACAAATTACCGTCTACAGGATATTCCACTTATTATATTGAAGGTCCTATAATCACTACCCAAGTTAAGCTTGGCGCAAAAGGTGATGTCGACAATGCCGTTATGGAACTAGTAGATCAGAATGTTGGCCCGGATGTTCATCTGCTCAATTTCACATGGGGTTTTGGTGGTGGTATAGAATATAATATCAATCCTGATTTTTCTTTGCTGGCTGGAATATCTTTCCACCGCAGCTTGTTTGATCAATTGAAGAATAACGGAACCAAAGTGATAACCTCTCCAGAAGGAGAAATTGAATCGATTTCTAAAGAAAACTCAAAAGCAAAGATGAATAGCATTCAGCTGAGCTTCGGCGTGGTTTTCTAAAATTTGACAAGATCTCGGAATTTCTGAACACGATTTTCAATTTCTTCAGTTTCCAGGTTTTTTAATCTTTCAATGCTAAATCTTTCGACACAGAAAGAGGCCATCGCAGAGCCATAGATAATAGCTGTTTTCATGCTCTCGAACGATGTATCCCCTGAACGGACAAGATATCCTATAAAACCTCCGGCGAAAGTATCACCGGCACCGGTAGGATCAAAAACTTCAGCAAGCGGAAGTGCTGGAGCAAAAAAGATCTGATTATCCTGAAATAAGAGTGCTCCGTGTTCTCCTTTCTTTACGATTAGGGTTTTTGGCCCCATTTTTCGAATTACTTCTGCGGCCTTGACCAAGGAGTATTCTCCAGATAACTGTCGTGCTTCCTCATCGTTAATTGTCAAAACATCGATTCGTGAAATAGCTTCTCGCAATCGTTCCATAGCAATATCCATCCAAAAATTCATAGTATCGAGTACTACGAGTTTTGGCTTGGATGTCAATTGATCCAGTACATTGATTTGAACATCCGGAGTAAGATTTCCCAGAAGAATATATTCGTCATCACTATAGTGTGGGGGGAGCACAGGATCAAAATCTGCAAGTACATTGAGCTCAGTTGTCAAAGTATCCCGGGCATTCATATTATCATGGTATTTGCCCGCCCAAAAGAAAGACTTCTCACCAGGCTTAACCTGAATACCATCCAGATTCATTCCACGTGATTTCATTAATTCTAAGGTATCATCGTCATAATCGCCACCTATTACAGATACGATATTGACCTCGTTCGTGAAGTATGAAGCCGAAAGACCCGCATAAAGTGCCGCGCCTCCAACAACGTTTTCCGCCTTGCCATTAGGAGTTTCAATGGTATCAAATGCAACCGTGCCTACTGTTAATAAACCCATTCAATAATTCTTCAAAAATTAACCAATCGTGCGAATGTAGGGATAATCATGGTGAGTAAACAATTTTCTTTTGAAGATGAATTCTGAAGCAGAATTTATAGAGGAAAGCACTGCATTTAAACTGCATTACGCTTAACGATAACTTAATATATCATTGATTTTGTGTTAATCGACTGCCTATAATCTCGTCGCTGAAATGGATAGGTTATAACTTTTATATGCCATATAATTGCTATTGCATTATTGTCCAATTAGTTGCTGCATGAGAAATGAACGATCGTGATATTTCCCCGATTTGATTACGGCATCAATTTCGAGTGTATTTTGAATATCATCCAAAGGATTTTTGTTTAGCAATACCAAATCTGCGATATAACCTTCTTTGATAAGACCCAGTTCTGATTCTAGTCCAAAGTATTGTGCAGGTCTGAGTGTAGCAGTCTTGAGAACTTCCAAAGGGTCAAGACCAGCTTTGGAAAAAATAGCCAATTCCTGATGAAGGCTTCTTCCAGGTGTTAGATAAAAGATTGGACAATCAGTACCTGCCATTATGCCGATGTCCATATCGTGGACCTTTTTTGTCATAGACAAAGCCCATTCTGCATACTTTTTAGTGTTTTCTGGTATTTCTTGTTCTGAGAGAGTTTTAATTCCCTTTTTCCAATTATCAGCAATGGAATCAGGCAATAGATCTATGGATTTTTGCCAGTCTTCAGAGAGAAATGGTCTTTCGACAAAACCACTGATCAAAGCTAATGTTGGAATCTGCCAGGTCTGATTTTTTCTGAGCACGGTGAGCACTTCATCTG
>JAHHJQ010000024.1 GCA_018680005.1 Bacteroidia bacterium
TATGGAAAGGGCGCGTGGGGATGAAATTAATAGTGCTGAGAGGTCAGAAAATTTGAAACACTTGCTTTTCCAAAAATCAAGCGAGAATAGCAATATGGATGGGAATAAGAATAGGAACTGCGACGAAACGACTTTCAACCTCCGTAGCTTCAGCGCAGGAGGTCAACGACTAAACACCACCACAACTCCATCATCGTTGATCCTGCTTAGCAAAAACTTCCTTCAATCGAGGAGATGTTCTGGTTCCGACATCTGTTCGGATTTTTTGTTCTTTGACCTCAATCAGACCAAAAAGACCATCCAAACCTTCATTGTTGACATGATCATCAAGAGATGGGTTCAGCTTTTTTACAAAAGGTAGTTTGTTGTATGCATTTGTAGCAGATGACCAATATTCGCGTGCTCCCACTTCATCCAGTGCAGTCTGGATGACAGGCAGGAATTCATTGTATAAACTGGGGCGGGTAGTGGTTTCGAGATATCTTGTGGCTGCATCCTGTTCTCCCATTAGTATGTTCGTAGCATCCTTGAATGTCATCTGCTTTATTGCGCCGACAAAGATGGGAGTAGCCTTTTTTGCAGCTAACTCAGCAGCAGCGTTCATCTGATTGGTTAATTTCGTTTCTATGTCTTGAAAACCAGGTACCATTTTGAGCTTGTTGACAATGGCCTGGGCTTCTTCCGGAATCAATATTTTGTAAGGACTTTCCAGATATCCATTGGTCTTTGATAATGACTCGACTGCATCACCAACTCCTACCTCCAGTGCCTCCTTTAAACCTCCACCGATATCAAGGCCTCCACTATCTTCGCCCAGCAATTCCTTTTTTGCTTTATCGAGCTTTTTAAACAAATCCCCCTTTTGAGCCTGGACTGTCAAAGGAGAAAAGAATAGTAAAGTCAGAAGAATCAATCCGTATTTCATTTCAATCAATTTTGCATTATTAAAAGTAAAACGCAATGAGATGGTAGAAGGTCTTCATATGTATGTTTTTCTTTTGTTAACAGAATTATCTTAAAAAAAGCAACGCTCGACATTCTCTATTGTCCATGCTCTTAGAGCATGATTATTTGCTACATTACTTTTGAAATACTGAGAGGCTGAAGAGACAATCACGATCGCTAACATACTTGGAAACCAACGACATACACCCGCATCATGATCTGGTCGAACGATGTAAAAAAGGAGACCGATCTGCCCAATATGAATTGTATGGGTTATATGTCGATGCCATGTTCAATATTGGAATGCGGATGTTGCATAACCGTGCTGATGCAGAAGACATTGTTCAGGAAGCTTTTATCGATGCTTTTCGCAACCTGAATGGATTCAGATATGAATCCACATTTGGTGCCTGGCTCAAAAGAATTGTCATCAATAAGTGTATCAATTTTAGAGCTAAGAAGCAAATAGCTACGACTTCCCTTGATGCACATAGTTATCATCTTCATGAACCTGAAGTAGTGACGGACGAAACTTTTGATATTCAAAAAATAAAAAAAGCCATTGAGGCACTAAAGCCAGGATTTCGACAAGTCATCAACCTCTATTTGATAGAAGGGTATGACCATAGGGAAATAAGTGAGATCCTTCAGATTTCGGAGGGTACCTCAAAGTCGCAGTATCACCGGGCAAAAAAAAGATTATTGAAAATCCTAAAGCAGTAAATATGGATGGATTTGAAAAACATATTCGGTCTAATAGAGATCAATTTGATGAACATCGTGCCGATAAAGAAAAGATGTGGAAACACATCAGCTCCGAATTGAATGATGAAAAGCCAGTCATTCCCTTATGGCGAAGAAATTGGTTCCAGATCGCAGCGGGATTTTTGATGCTGCTGGGTATCGTGGGATTGCTCCGCATGAATACACTTCAAGATCAAATGCTAGCACAAAATGCTGAAATGATAGAGATCGATTTTCATTATGAAAAGCTGGTTGCCCATCATGTACAAATGGTCTATGACAATCCAAATCTCTCGGAATCAGAAAAACAGGAATTCCTGGATTTTATGAATGAATTGGACGAGGAATACGAACTGCTTAAGGAGGAAATGGAATCCAATCTTGATAATGAAAAGGTACTAGAGGCGATTATAGATAACTACAAAAAACGAATTGAAATCATTGAAAACCTGCTTCTTAGAATTAATCAAACAAAAAATACAAACCATGAAAAAGGTATACATCTATAGGATTCTGATCCTGTCCATCGGTATGCTGATCTCATGGCATGCACGGACTCAGGACAAGGTAGAAAAACAAATTCATGCCGGATATCAGCTTCCAGCTGACGGAAAATTTAGTATTGATAACAAATACGGAATCGTAGAGATAGAGGGATGGGATAAAGATTCTGTAGTGATCGATATTATAATATCCGTAAAACATCGCTATCTCAGTAAAGCAGAAGATCTGCTGGATAGAATAGAACCAAGATTTGTGACCAGGGAAGATCATATACACGCCACATCGATCATTCGAGATAAAAGGAAAAGTATTTTTAATGATTTCTTCAAGGATGTATTTCAACTTGATATCAATAAAACTGACGTCGACATTGATTACAAAATCATGCTTCCCAATAATGTTGAACTGGAAATTACTAATCTATTTGGTGATGTGGTCATCGACAACTGTTATGGGGATCTGACTGCCGACGTCAGTCATGGTACACTTTGGTTGAACAGTTTATTAAAATCTACGGATATCCAATTAAAATTTGGAAGATTGGATGTCCGAGAATTACCGGATTCGAGATTGAGTTTGAAAAATAGTAAGGCTTATATCAATTCAACAGGAAAGATTGATATTGAATCAACCGGCTCGGAAATAGAAATTAAGGATATCGATTTTCTTCAGGTGAAAAGTGCCAGGGACGAGTATGATATTGAGCGAATTAACACTATCC
>JAHHJQ010000312.1 GCA_018680005.1 Bacteroidia bacterium
CATCGGTGGTGGCACCTTTGGTGACTAAGATTGTTGTACACATGGTTTTTTGAGTTTTATCAGTCTTCTATAGTCTTCGAATTTAATGAATTCACGTGACCTTAGATTGCATTCTTTCAAAAATCAAATTCTTGAATGGTCAATAAGATCAATACAAAAATTCAATTTGTGCTGTTTTGGCCAGCTCCCCTTCATCATCATACCACATGGTTTTAAATCCCACATACAGCCCATTTTCAACGAAATGCTCGTAATCTATTTGGAAGGATTGTTCCCCATTAAAGTATCCTTTAACGGATTCAATAAAATTCTTGCTATACACTATTGGAAGGGTCCACGCATGTAATCCAACTTGATTAACCATATCGGAATTATTAAAGAAAAAATTTAAATCCTGATAATTGTTGATGTCGGAATATTGATAGTTGTATTCCAGGTTGGTTCCTTGAAAAGCTTGTAAAATATTCTGTCCATCAAAATTGTAAGTTGTTTCTTCACTGATAGGATCAGGGTAATATATGTCTAACTTGTATCCCGATAGTATATCGTTGTTGGAAATAATTTCTGCTTCCCAAATATTTTTATTGGATTGATTGTAGCCTTTAATAAATTGTAGAGCATCTTTGGAATCATAAATAAAAGAATCTAAACGAGCGTATGTTACTGCATTATTGAAATATCTCTTAGCAATCAGTTTATCAACTTCGTTAGATAATTCAATATGTTTTTGCTCATCCAGGAGGATCTCTGACACCAGTGTATTTTTGTAGATATAGTCAAAAGTATATTCATAGCTGCTCGGGTTGCCATCATCAATTTCAGTAATATTGATAATAGCCTTTAGAATTCGATTTCTAAGATGCGTGCCTTCTTCTTTTTGACATGCAGGACCGTACAGCAATAATCCAATTAATAATAATGCAGTTGAGGAACGCATATTTAATCCCGGTAGATAAATTCTTTTACAATCTGTCTATGTTGTCCATTTGTTAGCCAAAACCAATCACTGGTTATTTTTTCCAAACGATCGTTATTAAAGTTGTATTCCCAATTTGTTTGAAACTCTTGTTGACCATCACTAAACGTCTTCTCAGATTTGATGAGATTCATGCTTTCTATATAAGGAATACTAAGACTAAATGATTGTATGCTCAAAATATTATATAAATAATGATTGAATTCCAAATTAGTGAGTTGATCATAGTACTCGTATTCAAGATAATAATCTTCAATATCCCAGGTTGTTTTAATTATATTATTTCCCGAATATTGATAACTCCAATTTCGGGTGTTTGGGTTGGACCAAATATTATACTTCGAAGAATGACTTATTGTATTATTGGAATAAAATATTTGAGTTGTTTCAAACAAGGAGTCCCGATTATCATATAGTTTAACTAATTCTAGTCGTTCCTGTCCATCATAAAAAAATGAATCAACTTCCAGAAGATAATTATCAAGACGGTAGGTGAACTTGGCAACTATATTACCATTGTGATAATAAAAGTCTTCATACTCGTCAAAATCTGAAATAATACTTCTCAGCGTATCCTGATCATAAATTAATTCTTCAGTGATGATGAAGGTATCGGTGGGCGTGTTGCTATTATCCAGAATATATGTAGTTGAAATAATTTTCCCTATTTGATTGGAAAAGATTTCCTTCTCATCTTTTGAACATGCTGAGAACAGCAATAAAGCTACAATTGCAATAAATATTGTTTTGGCAGTAGATTTCATCATAATTCATTTTCATTACCATTAGAATTATCACGAACTCCCTTCTCTCCGAATGCCTTTACGGACAATCTTTTTGGCTTGACTTCCTTTGATAGCACCTTTTTCATCATCCAGCCATACAATCGCACCGGTCGGGCATCTTTGTATAGGCTCCCTGGTATTGTGCATGGCGGAATAATTGACAACCGGTAGATTACTGATCATAGTGATCAAGTCGGGTCCTGCATCCATAGCGCACTTGCCACAAGCTGTACATCCGACCTGGCAATCTTCAAGGATGTCATCTCCGTTTTCCAGATTTTTGCAGGCGACCCAGAGCCGATTGCTGACCGGTTGCAGAGAAAACAAGTCTTTTGGACAGACTTCTACACAATCTCCACAAGCTGTACATTTATCGATATCCACGATGGGCAGCGAATGCTCGTTCATCGTGATCGCATCGAAGTCACAGACAACGTCACAATCTCCATGTCCGAGACAACCCCAAAAACATCCTTTTCCACCTCCTGAAACGAGAGCAGCTGCCTGGCAGGATGAAATGCCTTTGTACTGCGCGCGATTGAGGGCCACGTTGGTTCCTCCAGCACAGGCGAGGCGAGCAACTAGTTTTTCTTCTGATCCCAGAGCGACGCCGAGAAATTCAGCTATAGCAGCGCGTCCTTCGTCAGAACTCACCGTGCATTTACCCGGGAGCGCCTTACCGGTAACGAGGGCCTCGGCAAATGGCCGGCAACCGGGATATCCGCAGGCGCCGCAATTGGCGTGGGGTAACATATCTTCTACCTGATCAATACGTGGATCTTCGAATACGTATAGCTTTTTATTGGCCACGACGAGCATCACGGCAAGAAGAAATGTCAGACCCCCTAAGGCTGCTACAGCGATCAGGATAGTCATATCAGGAAATGTTTTTTAGCTTGTTTGCCATATACATTATATCTCTCTTAGACTCTTGGCTAGTAAATCACCTCTGCCCATTTTTTGCCAGCGATCAATTCAGCTTTGCGGGTTTCCCAATTTTCTTTTGATCCCATGATTTTGGAGAAAGCTTTGTCGAGTACATCCCGAATTTTTTCATAACCGGCGACATATACATGCGTATTGGCGTGCTTCAGCATATCTACGATTTCGGTAGTTCTTTCTTCGAGCACGGCATCCAGAGCTATCGGATCCGCAAAATGCGGTCGCGGACTCAAAGCATGAAATGCTTCAAATGTTTCTTCATCATAGTAATTGGTCAGATCACCATCCTTGTCATTCAAGTAAAGTAATTCTAACCCACTTCTGGCACCATAGAATAATCGGATTCGTCCTTCCCAGTCGTCGACATTTTTATAAATATGTTTTACAAAAGATCGGAATGGTGCAATTCCGGTGCCCATACCGATAAGAAGGAGATTAGCTGTCCTGTCTTCAGGAACCGTAAAAGGTAAGGTGTGTGGGCCTGTAAGTTTCACGGCGTCACCCTTCTTACGATTACACAAATAATTGGAGGCTACACCCGGATATTCTTCACCGCTGAATTCGTCCACATAGGAACATCTTTTGACCAGCATGGTGATGAGAGGTTTTCCATTTCTTCTTTCAGGAAGATCTGCGACGCTATACAGTCGGTGATGCGTCGACTTTCCGAATTCACCCTTGGTCTGGACCAGTACTCCAAAACTCTGGTCTACCTGAACTTCAAATCCAGGTTCGTCGACTTGTAGAATGATTTCACGAATTTCTTCCGTGTTCTCAGGCGTCAATCGCTTAGTCTCCTGGACGGTCGCCTTGAACGTAATTTTTGTATCAAGATCTGCTATACGTGTCATAATGCTATACTTTTTTTATCTATTGAATCGTCATGAGTTGATCGTATCTTCTGTGCTTTATTCTGACATATGGTGGTACACCCACAGTTGGCACAGGATGACCTGCCGGCAAGCGCATCCTTGTCTTCGGTCATGTATTCTTCAAACGAGTCGCGCCATAATATTTGAATGATCAGCCACGCTACAGCAAGCCCTGCGATTCCAATCATTCCTTTTATCAGTGTATAAAGCATTCTATTCTATTCTTTCATTTTTAACTACCCAATCCGGCAAAACCCATAAAGGATAGCGACAAAATTCCGGCTATCAGTAATGTCAATGCAGTACCCTTTACAATGTCAGGTACTTCAGCGAATTCCAGTTTTTCTCTTAATCCGGCAATGAGTATCAGCGCCAACGTAAATCCTGCTCCTGCGCCCAGCGCATAAACAAAGCTTTGACCGAAGTTATACCCCTTGTTGGTCTGAAACAGCGCCAATCCCAGAATCGCACAATTCGTCGTGATCAATGGGAGGAATATACCCAGCTGTCTGAATAATGCAGGACTCATTTTCTTGACAAACATCTCGACCAATTGGACGGTGGAGGCAATCACCACGATATAGCTGATCAGTTGTAAGAAAGGGGCATTGATAGCGATCAGTAATGCATGTATGCCATATGCACACATGGAGCTGATCAGCATCACAAAGGTTACAGCTCCGCCCATTCTTGTCGCGGTTTCCATCTTTCCGGAAACACCAAGAAACGGACAGATGCCCAGGAAGTAAGCCAACACAAAGTTGTTGACCAAGCTGGCATTGATAAATATATTCCATAAGGATTCCTCGGTACTCATACTGCAGCTTTTTTAGTCTTGAATCCATTAAATATTAGTAGCCAGATGGCGAGTGTAAAAAATCCACCAGCTGGCAATATCATTACTACCCACTCCTGAAAATTATGTGGGAATAGTGCAATATCGAATATGCTTCCGTTGCCCAGAATTTCTCGTACGGCACCCAGGCAGAACAAAGCAAATGTGAAACCCACACCCATACCCAGGGCATCCATGATGGACTTGCCAATCGTGTTTTTTGAAGCGAATGCTTCCGCACGACTGAGTATAAGACAGTTGACAACGATCAGAGAAATAAAAGCACCCAACGCTTTGTGCAGATCCAGACTGATGGCCTGAATAGCGTAATCCGTGACGGTTACAAATGTGGCGATGATCAGAATATAAGATGCGATACGGACTTCCTTTGGAATGAAATTTCGCAACGCAGAAACCAGGATATTGGACATCAGTAAGACAAAAGCTGTTGCCAGCCCCATGGCCAGCGCATTCAACGCGGTATTAGACACAGCAAGTACCGGGCACATCCCCAACACCTGAACAAATACCGGATTATCACGCCAGAGGCCTTTTATAAATTCGTCTGTTGACAAACCCGTTTTATTCTGCTCAGAAGTATTATTTGCTACATTGTCTTCCACTATTCTTGATTTTGTTCTACTTCGATATATTCAAATGGAGCTTTATTCTTTTGGATCACTGGCATCCATTGTCCGGCACTTTGATTAATTATTTCCGCAATGGCTTTTGATGATATCGTAGCTCCCGTAATCCCGTCCACTTCCCATCTGTTCTTTTTTGTTCCATTTTTGACGTATACCACATCGTTGACGAGTGCGCTCTGGTCGTCTTTAAGTTTTACATCCAATGCCGCAAAATTTACGATGAAAGTGAGGTCCTTTTCTATCTTGTCGCCCAGTCCGGGTGTCTCTTTGCTTTCCAGTACATAAAAGCCGATGACTTCTTGTTTTATAGGATCGTAGCCATACAGGATCTTGATGATATCCGCATAGCCCTGACCACTGGCTTCTATGGCCAATCCCTGGAGTTCTTCTTCCTCATTAAAGCCGGCATACACTACAAAATCGCTTTGCACATCTTTTTGAAAAGGGATAAATTTATTATTTGCATCCAGCTGATAGGTGGTTGTTTTTGTGGTATTGGATATGACCTTAAAAATGGCACGTTCCAATGCCTCAGCTGCGTTTTTTTCTATTCTACTGCGTGTTCCCTCGAAGGTCAGTACAATCAGAAGTCCACAGAATGCACCGATGCCTACCATCGCCCGTAGCATTTTGAAGCTATCCTGGCTTGCACCTGCTTGTATGGTCTGCTGCATTGTCATGACTTTCGTTTAGTTTTGAGCGTGCCATATACCCGTGGTCTTATCATCGTATCGATGTGTGGTGAGATAGCATTAGCCAGAAGAATCGCATACATCACGCCCTCGGGCAATCCACCCCAGATTCGTATGACCACGACTAATACCCCTATGATGATACCATATACCCACACACCTGCAGGTGTCAGGGGTGAGGCAACCATATCAGTTGCCATAAATACAGCACCTAGCATTAAGCCTCCGGCAAACAATGTAAAAGTGGGTGAAGGGTAGGCGGTACTATCGATCAAATAAAGGATTCCACTTAAAATGAAGGCGCTGCCCAGGACGGCAACTGGAATTCGCCAATTCATCATATTTCTGGCGATCAGATAGATGCCACCTAATATGATCAGAGCGCCACAAGTTTCTCCGGCAGAACCACTTATCAGGCCAAATGCCAATTCTTTAGCATCTGTGGTAATGCCATCAAATTTGAATGCTGAAAGCGGTGTAGCTCCTGAAACGGCATCATAGAAAGGTTCTACGAATATCCAGGGCATTAATGCATCGGAGACGTGTGTAAACCGATCCGCGCTGAACGAGGGTGTCCAGGTTGTAATGGCCACAGGAAATGCTGCTTGCAAGACCGCTCTACCCACCAGGGCAGGATTGAAAACATTGTATCCAAGTCCTCCAAAAATGAATTTTCCAAGTGCTATCGCAATGATACCGCCTATCATAGCCATCCATAATGGGAAAATAGGTGGTAATGTTAATCCTAAAAGGATCCCTGTGATGACCGCAGACCAGTCTGAAACGGTACTCTCTTTGCCAGACCACTTGCATAATACATGCTCGGTAACCACACATGACACAGTCGTAGTTGCGATCACCAATAGCGCATTCAGTCCGAAGGCATAAAAAGAAAAAGCAACCACGGGCAGCATCGCATATACAACATTGCGCATGATATCCGCTGTGCTGACACCTTTGGTGATATGCGGTGATGTGCTGATATTTAGCGTTCTACTCTGCATGTTCCGTTGCTTTTTTAGCAGCCTGCCGTTTTCTTACGATTGATTTTGAAAGACGGAAATACTGAACCAGGGGAATATTTGAAGGACAGACATATGAACATGAGCCGCATTCAAAACAGTCCATCAAATTGTAGTTGTCGGCCATTTCTTCATAAGCCTCAAATTTTGCAAGGATGCCTAGTTTGGATGGATTCAGGAATAGAGGACATGCATCCAGACAAGCACCACACTTGATACACGGATATATCTTTTCAGGTTTTTTGGTCTCGTTTTCGGTATAGACTACGATTCCGGATGTGCCTTTGACAATAGATATATCGAGATTAGATACTGCCGTTCCCATCATAGGGCCGCCCATGTATACTTCACTGATATTATCTGCGGCACCTACCTGGTCAAGTGCATATCGCAATGGTGTTCCGATAGGGATGAGGTAATTGCCTTTCTTCTTTACGCCGGGACCGGTGATCGTAACGACCCTTTCCTGGATACCCCGGCCATGTGGTAAGAGACGTCCAATCTCGGCTGCCGTAGCTATATTAACCGCCACGACATTCACATCGATAGGTAAACCACCCGAAGGCACTTCTTTACCCAGGATTGATGTGATCAACATCTTTTCGGAACCCTGCGGATATTTGACCGGAACAACTTCGATAGTGACCGGGATATCATTGGGTTTGTGACTATTCAGATGATCTGCAGCATCCTGTTTATTTGCTTCTATTCCGATGATAGCACGTTTGGCGCCGGTGACTTTGAGCAGGTATCGGATACCCATGTAGATGTCATCAGCTTGTTCCAGCATGACGCGGTGATCCGTCGTCAGGTAAGGCTCGCATTCGATGCCATTCAACATCAGTACCTCACATGTCTTACCTTCAGGAACCTTGAGTTTAACATGGGTGGGAAATGCGGCACCTCCAAGTCCTACAATACCAGCATCCTGGATACCCTGAAGGATTTCGTCAGGTGTGGCAAATGTCAATTTGATGGATTTGCCTTTCATAACCTCCTGAGTCGAGTAGGGAAAAGGTTCTATATAAATGCCGGGAACCATTTTGCCGGAAATGGATGGCATTTTGCTTATCTTCCTTACGGTTCCGGAAACCGGAGAATGAATCGGTACCGACACATATCCGACTGCCTCTGCCAATACCTGTCCTCTTTGCACTTCCTGTCCTTCGTGTACGATAATCTTGGATGGCGCACCAATATGTTGCACCATCGGCAAGATGATCACCGGAGCAAAAGGAAATTGTCTGATCGGCAGACTATTCGTTTGGTCCTTGTGCTCCGGTGGATGAACACCATGTTTAAAAGTTTTTTGATCGAATCCCAAAAATCTCATATTGTCTACTGCCCTTCAGTGATCAAAAAATTAATTGAACTTTTCTCCTCTGGTGACCCATTTTTCCATATCCTTTTCGGATCGATCTTTTGGCAATCCGGGATGAATAACCTGGGCTGTACACTTTTCAGCAGCTTTGACTAAATCCTGATAAGGACCCGCATTGGGATCTTTGATGTAAGCCTTTTTATCTTCGTTGTAGGCAAACATATTGGGATTCAACTTGATGCATTCATCACATGAAGTACATTCCGCGGTTTCCAGCCATGGTGCCATATATCCATTTTCAAGAGGATCCTCTGGTCCGGATTCAGTTTTTACCTCGGGTTCTGTCATGACGGCCAGATCTGCAATTCCGGATCCATTACCTCCTGCAAGTTGCATCAAACCTTTTGTGATCTTTCCGACCACTTCAGCTCTGATCCTTTCTTCCACGTTCTCCTCTTTGGCTTCTTCCGGTTTGATTCCTGCAAGATCTGGCCGTCATAACAGAACCCGAGGTAAAAACAGCAACTACCATGGACAGTCCTGAAAATGGATATATGGCAC
>JAHHJQ010000215.1 GCA_018680005.1 Bacteroidia bacterium
ATTTTTCAAAGTTGTCCATATTTGATAGAGATTTGAGATCTTCAGAATATACTGCACTTCTGCATCCCTATCCGTTTACATTTCCAGATTGCAGGATTACCTATCCTGATTGGTTTGGTCGCAAACCGTACCCGGTAATTAGCACATAAATTAGCCAATTTGGTGAAGATTCTTGCAAATAGATTTCTAAACTATTGGAGTTCGGGACAAAATAAAGATCCAGATTGAATATATATTGAAAAGGTTGTAGGGTCATTTCATATTCGTTGAGAAGTGCTTTCGCATTTTGAGATCCGGATTCAAGGGAAGTATACTACAGATGCATCTAGCATTTCGAGTACTATTTTCAGGATTTTAGCTATTTCTGATTACCTTAACCAAGAAGTCAGAAGCACACCATTCTTCTTGGCTTCCGCAAGTAATGTCTATTATAAAAGTTACTACCTGGATTTTCCTCTTGATAAGCTTATCTGGTCAGAGCTTATTTAGTCAAACCTCAGTAAGTGGGAAGGTTACAGATATTTATGGAGTACCTATAATTGGTGTCAATGTATGGTCTCAGCAACTCCAAAAGGGTACAGCTACCGACATAGAAGGTAATTTCGAAATTGAAATCGGCGCTTCCGATACCTTAAGTTTCACCTATGTAGGATATACTCCGGTTGAGTTAGAAGTTCAGGATCAAACCGAGATTGAAGTCATAATGGTTGAGAATTATGAACTGCTTGAGGAAATCATCGTCATAGGATACGGAACTCAGAAAAAGAAAGATGTTACGGGTGCGATGACATCAGTGGATGAGGAAAATTTTAACTCCGGTGTTGTAAATTCTCCGGAACAATTGATTCGTGGAAAAGTCGCTGGTGTGGAATTAATACAGAATGATGGGGAACCCGGATCTGCTTTCACAGTGAGAATTCGGGGAGCAAGTACTATTCGTGCTGGTAATGACCCGTTATATGTGATAGATGGATACCCGGTGAATATCAACGAACCTCAACTGATCCAGAATGGAGCGCGGCTTACACGTAAAAATGCCCTTGAGTTTCTCAATCCCGAAGATATTGCCTCGATCGACATTCTGAAAGACGCTTCGGCAGCAGCCATATATGGTGCCCGAGGTGCCAATGGAGTTATCTTGATAACTACGAAAAAAGGACAGGCAGGTCGAACACAACTTACCTATTCCAACTACTTCAGTATTTCTCAACTTCGCAAGAAGTTTGATGTGTTGTCTCCGGAGGAATATGTATCGGCATTGAATGATTTTGGACTGACCGGTCAGGATTTCGGCGCACGAACAGATTGGCAAGATGAAGTTTATCGTACAGCTTTTGCGCATAACCATAATCTTTCTTTTAATGGTGGTGCTGAAAATTCACGTTATCGTGCATCTCTAAATTTCAAGGATGAAGAGGGTATCATACGCACTTCCAGGCATACCAAGTATAGTGGAAGGATTAGTCTGCAACAAAAGGCCTTGGATGAGAAAGTTAACTTAGAATTCAATCTTGTTGCTTCCAGAATAAGAGATCGTCGAACACCAGAAGGTGTCGTTATTGGTACTATTTCACAAAATCCAACCTGGCCGATTCGAGATACCGATGGAAATTTCTTTCAGTCCACGCCTATAGCGGAATTTAACCACCCTCTTGCCAATCTGGAGCTCTATAGCAATGTTATTCATAGTACCCGTGTGCTGGGCAATTTGTCGCTCTCCTATAAACTCTTAGATGAACTGGAATATAAATTGAATGTGGGTGGCGATATTTCAAATACTAGTGGTAAATCCTATGCCTATCGACAGATATCCGCAGCTAACGGATTTGCGGAAATATCAGGAAGACAATTAAATAGCCATCTAATAGAACACTATTTGACCTACCGAGAACAAATTGGGATTTTAGATTTTACCGGTCTGGCTGGTTACTCGTATCAAGAATTCCAACAAGAAGGCTCGGTTTTCTCCAAAACAGATTTTCCTTCCGACAATATACCATTGGTGAATAATATCAGTTCAGGAGCACAGCTACAACAGGATTTCAGTTGGAAAGAAAAACATGCTATTCAGTCTCTTTTTGGAAGAGTACATATTGATTATGCCAGTAAATATTTGCTGACGGCAAATTTTCGGGCAGATGGGTCTACCCGATTTGGAGAAAATTACAAGTATGGATATTTCCCTTCTGTAGCCTTGGCATGGAGATTATCACAGGAAGATTTTTTAAGTGGATGGTCGGCATTGGACGATCTGAAATTACGGATAGGCTGGGGCCTAACGGGTAATCAGGAAATTCCAAATAAAATTACACAGCCTGTATATGGAACCCCACGTAATGGGCAGGCTGTCATTGGTCCTACCGGACAGCCGATAATTGGTTATGCTTTTACACGTACGGCCAACCCTGACTTGCAATGGGAAGAAACACGCCAGATTAATATCGGAATAGATTTAAGTCTGAATCAAGGTCGCTGGAATCTAACTATGGACTATTTTGACAAGCGCACTACGGATTTTTTGTTGTTTACAAGTGCGGTCTCAGCGCCAACACCGAGTGTTTGGGTGAATCTGGATGGAGAGATTCTCAATCGCGGTTGGGAAATGGCAATGAACGGACATGTTCTGAATACTGGTGATTTTCAGTGGGAAACAAGTGGAACGATCACAGTAATTGACAATAACGTCAAAGGTCTGTCCAATCCAATTGCTGTAGGTTTTGAATTCGGTCGGGGCCAGAGCGGTGTAATCCCTCAAGCCATCTTTAATGACGAACCTTTAGGCGTTTTTGCCGGTAGAACCTGGTTGGGTTTTGATGAAACGGGAAATGATATTTTTCTTAAAGATGAAGATGGCAATGATGACTTAGGTGTACTTGGATATGCGCTTCCTGATGTGACCTGGGGATGGTCGAATAATATGCAATTTAAGAATTTCGAGCTCGATTTTCTGTTTACTGCAGCTCATGGGCACGAAGTGTTCAATAATGGCGCACTAGCAGCTATCCCAAAACAAAGCTTCCAATTTGGTAGCAACACGACTCCAGCAATCCTTAACTCTGATGAAAATATCAACAACAATTTGACTTATTCCAGTCGATTTCTTGAGGATGGTTCATATGTGCGTTTGAGTAATGTGACCTTAAGTTATCGCTTCCCTATCGGAGCCACGTCATCTTTGCGGCAATTGCAGATCTATTTGACAGGAAGCAATTTGTGGGTGTCTAACAAATACAGTGGATACGATTCTGAAGTCAATATTCCGATCATTAATAACAATTCAATTCCAAGTATCGGAATAGACTGGGATGCTGTACCCAGACCAATGAGTTTTCAATTGGGGATAAGAGCTAATTTTTTGTAGTAACTAACCGAAATGAAAGGATCAATTATATATCAACATTATCTGCTCACTTTGCTATTGGTGTTGCTAATTGGTTGTTCTCTTGAAGAAAAAATTCTGGATGAATCAACAGGTACTGAATTATTAGAGCAGGCTGATATTGAGCTCAATATCATGGCGCCTGCCTATGGGGTTTTGACTGGTTTGTATGGATGTTGTTCAATCTTTCAAATTAACGAGATAACTACCGATGAATCCATTGTTCCTGCCAAGGGACTGGATTGGTTTGATGGTGGATCCTATATCAGACTGCATACGCACAATTGGTCACCAAGCAATGGTGTAGGCGGCTGGGGTGCTATGGAGGGTGGAATTGCAAGAGCTAATTCTGGTCTGTTTCTCCTTTTGGAACGTGCAGATCTACTTGATCCTAATGAATTAAGATCCTTCCAGGCGGAGCTTCGTTTTTTGAGAGCGTTCTACCGATATCATTTGCTGGATTGGTTCCGACAAGTACCCATGCGTGATGAGTTGGATCAGAATTTTAATGAACCACCTCCTGTATTCAACAATATTGAGGCTTTTGATTGGTTGGTCGAAGAGTTAGAAACTATAATCCCTGACTTAAAAGATCACGGTGATATTACTTATGGAAGAATCACAAAACAAGCTGCGTACACCTTGTTGGCCAAATTATTTCTTAATGCTGAAGTATATACGGGGACACCAAAATGGGCAGAATGCATTGATGCTTGTAATGCTGTAATTGGTTCTGGCAAGTTTGCTTTGAGTGATGATTATTTTCAGCTCTTTTCTTATGACAATGATGAAAACAATCCTGAGGCGATATTTGTGATTAGACAAAGTTTTGAAACAAATAATAAGGTTTTCTTCACGCCATCATTTGTATTGCATTATAGTCAAAATCTGGGCAGGAATGCAATTACATTTAATGGATACGCAACAACTGAGGAATTTTTCTTTAAGTGGGATCAGGATAATGACCCCATGAATGGAGTACAGACTACCGATATTCGATTCCAAGATGATCGGATACTTGCATCGACCGGCACCAATCTTGGATTTCTGGAAGGCCCACAATTCCATCCGGATGGGAGTCCGATTCAAGATCCGCAACGTTCCTTTATGGACAGCACCTTTGTTCAATTGGATTATACGCCAGAAATCAGCAATATTTCCAACGCCCTGCAACATGAAGGTGTTCGGGTTATGAAATATGAGCCAGATCCGGAAGGCAATATATTTTTTCTTGGTCGCAACGATACCCAGGTATTTCGCTATGCCGATGTCTGGTTGATGAAAGCAGAGGCATTATTTAGGACGCAACAGGCGGGTGCCTTCGAAATGGTCAACGAATTGAGAATGAAGCGAGGAGTGCCACCATTAATGAATTTAACAGAACAGCTGTTATTGGATGAAAGGGGATTTGAGTTGTATTGGGAAGGTCATCGCAGACAAGACCTCGTCCGTTTTGGTCAATTCACATCTGGAACCTGGGCATTTAAAGAAGTCAGCGAAGAACATAAGAATGTATTTCCGATTGATGAGTCATTGCTGAATATCAATGAAAACCTGGTACAGAATCCCGGTTACTGATTAAATGGATTCTGCAATTGATCAGATCGATGCTTTACATTACTGAATGACTTAGTCGTCATCATCTTCCGGCAACACCAGTATTGGCAAATGCAAGGAATTCGCTACCTGGATGCTATAGGATCTGTTGAGGATTCTGTCCAGAAGGTTATCCTTTTTGTGAACCATTGCGAGCATATCGGTTTTGGAAAATACGCAGTAATCCACGATTTCTTTTACAACATCTTTACCGCGGATAGTCTTGATCTCAAAGGCAAACTCTGGTTCTTTCAACTCCATCAGTTCTTCGACGATATCATCAACCTGCTCGGTAACACTTTCCTTATCGGACTGCTGAACATGCACAAATTGAGTCGTAGCCTTCAGTTGATTGTTTAGGTATTTAAAGGTATCCACCGCATCTTCTAATTCTCCTTCATCATCAAATGCAAAGACCACTTTTTCAGGTTTGACATACCTGGTATTTTCGTGGATGAGGATCATCGGAATATCCACGGTATTCATGACAAGGGTGGAGGTCATTCCCAACATACGATTGAATAAAGTGAGATTGTCGCGAACACCAATGACAATCAGGTCAAAATCTTTATCCTCGATATAGCTGGCAATGGTAAAACCCGGAACACCAAAGTGGACATCATACGCCAGTGGAACATCTTTCAATCTTACATCTTTTTCTCTGGGCACATCATTGACAAATCTCTGCAGACGGTCATAGGTCGTCTGTTTTATCGAATTGAGATGCTCAAATCCTATAGATTCGTAATATACCAGTCGTGCATCGATGACGTGCATTAAAGTTATTTTGGCTTTTAACTCATGAGCCAGGTTATTCGCATATTCATAGGCTGCGAAAGAAGTTTTCTGAAAATCAACCGGTACCAGGATATTCATCTTATTAGTTGTTATGTGAGAAATGGTGTTCTGCGATATGCGATATTCACAAGATCATAAGTGGTGATTATCCCCATAAGCTTTTGGTTATCAACTACTGGTAATGCTCTAAAAAAGTTTTCTCGAAGCAATCCTATACACTTCTCCAATGGATCATTAGGACCTACAATTACAACATTCATGTTCATGAGATCTTCGGCCTTGATTCCTGTAGCATCCACAGCGGCTTTTTCGATCTTATCATTATCTCTCCACAGGGACGGCATAAAAGGGGCCAGATCCAACTTACTTATAATACCTTTCAAATTACCTTCATGGTCGGTAACAGGAATATGATGCAATTGGTACGATTCCACCAAAGTGATTAATTCTGTAATAAGCGTTTCCGGTCTTGAAGATATCACATCCGGTGACATGGCTTCTTTTACTTTTATTCTTAATAGATCTACTGTATCCACGATAAGTTGTTTTTATTTAAGAAAATATAACCACTGCTTTTTCAAATAATTAATATCCATTAATCAAATCGACGCCATGAATTGGGCAACCATTTTTTCAGCAATCTGGTTGGCCTCGGCCATAAATTTTGTCTGAGAATCAAAAGATACACCTTCTACCGCGCCATGCCATACAACTGCTGATTTTTTAGTATCGAAAAAATCTACAACCAATGTATTCATTTCGTAGGTAAGCACTTTTGCCTTGCAAAAACCACCAAGTACATAATCTTCATAATCGTCATAACACAATTCCTCGGTTTCAAGTATTTCGGTCTTGACATAAAAGTTAATGGATAGATCGGCAATGCGATCTCCTTCTGGTTTCATTCCATTTCTTGCCAATTGACCAGCCATGACATTTTCGAAAATGTCTTGTTGGCTTTCACTCATATCAGAAATCCCATCTTCACATTTATTGAGTACCACGAAGGTTTCATACGAACCTGGTTCAAAAGGGATGTCATTTACAATAATATACCGCAATGGACTACACCCTACAGCAAATAATAAAAAAACAAATAAAGTAATAAGGTTATTCTTCATGATTTTCTATTTAGCAGGAATTTGGATTTTTCCGGATAAATACCCTTCAATTATATCTTTACAGCTTAATATTCCAAGTAATTGGTCATTATCATCTACCACAGGCATGCAGAAGAATTTGGTATTCAACAGTCTGTCCAAAGCAGAAGGCAAGTCGTCAGAAGTGTGCAATACCGGAGATATTAGTTGCTCCAGATCCTCTATCTTATGATATGCCAATTCAAATTTTGTCTCGGTCAGACCGGTGGTTTTTTTGAGAATGTCATAGCAGTATTCAAAAAGCGATTCTTTCATTAAAATCCCTATCGGTTTGTCTTCTTTCATGACAACGAGATGATGGGCTTTGTTGATTTTGAATAACTGAACTGCACGAAGGAGTGTCTGATTGTACGGCACTGTCATACTATCCTTAGTCGATGTTAGTAAAGATTCAAGAGATTTGAGTTTGACAGATGCAGCACTCATTACTTTGTTTTTTTGAATTATTGACAATGGGGTAAATTTTTCCTTTTGCTAGGGCATGAGGCACCCGAGAGGGGATCTCGGGTGCGGCTCACCTAATTAAAGTAATTACCCCACTTCAATAGTCTTTGCAGATTTTACTGTCATTTTAGTTTTTGGGATATGTACCTTCAAGATTCCATCTTTGTAGGTAGCTTTAATTTTATCTTCCAATACGTTTTCAGGAAGTGTAAACGATCTTCTAAAAGAACTATAGCTAAATTCTTTTCGAGTATAGTTTTCTTCCTTTGTTTCTGTAGAACTTTCTTCTTCCGAACTTATCGTTAGGACATGGTTGTCCACTTCGATATCGAAATCGGATTTCTTCATTCCCGGGGCAGCAACTTCCATCATGAATTCCTTGTCAGTATCCGTGATATTGACTGCAGGATTATTCATTTCGAAATTGAACTTGTCCCAGGGACTATCGAAATTGAAAAAAGGTTCAAAAGCAGACGACACCGTCGGGAAGAGGTCTGATTTATACCACTTTTTGAGTTCCATGATAAAATTTTTTGGTTTTGATTACTACACAAGATATTATTACGATCCATCATTTGTGTTGACTGGTATTAACCACAGAATTGATTCTTGTCAACAACCTTTTTTACATGTTAAAGATGAGTTGTAACGGATTCATTCGAATCAGCGTCTCACATTCCATATTTCTTTCGGGTTCCAATATTTTTTCAAACTCCACCAACGTAGGATTTATAATATACTGGATCTCTTCATCCCTTGTCATTCGGGTATCATACTGATGTGTCACCTCTTCAACCTGCTCAATGTCATTTTCAAGATCAATTAATCTCAGCAACATATTGCCATTGGACTGAGGAGTCAACATCCAGGCAATCCATGTACCCTGCAAAGTCTTGTGATTCAGAAACAAATGACCTTTATATTCTTTGGCCACTTCGTAATCCCGGAAATAAAACAGCGTATCCAGTTCGTATATCTTAGCGGCAATATGTGTACTGTCTATATATTCAAATGGCACACATTGCTCTTGTTCAGGTAAGACCAGTCCGCGACCAACAATAGCGCATCCTTCCGCTTCATTAATTTGATCAACGGTGGTCACAAATCGGAAATAGTGTTCTTCAAATAGACCATCCTGAGTGACATAAATCATGGTGCTGTCAGATGCACACATGAAAGTGCCTACAAATGGATCATCGATCTTGTTGAGCGATTCAATTTCGGGCGGAACCGGAGATTTGAAAACCACACCGGGCTCACAACCCACGAGAAGTAGGAAAGCAAACAGGCATAGGGATAATATTCGGATCATGGCTTTTGCTATAAATCTAAATCCTATGCGGACTGTATACTTTGATAGCTGTCAACCGATTATATGATCTGTGTCAACTTTCTATAGAAATAGTAAAGGCAGTTTTGACTGAAAAAGAATTTTAGGAGCAAGGCTTGAACGGTAGATATTTTGCCATAAAGTCTTTGCCGAGCGGTAGATGGCGACGAGATCGATATTGTGGGAATCGACATAATCACATAGTCCTGTGGCGATGTCATCTGACGATGATCTTATGAATTCCATTGTTGAAAATGGATAGTTGATATAGGTATTATCCAGGCCATCAGTCTGTTGCCCGACATGTAGCATATGTATATTAAGTGGTGTGCTCGAATCCATTTGTGTATAGATCCAGTTAAGTGCAGACACTTCTTCCTACAGGAGTGTATTATTTGAAGTCATTGCCGTTGGAAAGAGAATATCTTTAATTTCTGCATACCGGGCACCATAGGGAATGACCATTATCGGTATTTCTAAGATATTAACCATCCGGGCGGATATGGTTCCAAAAAATCGGTCTATCAAGCTATATTTTTTCCGGAGTCCCATAACGATCAAATCGATATCATTTTCTTTGGCTGTAGTCATCAGTTGTTCTGGAATTCCACCACCTTCTTTGGCGTGAATATGACCGCGATTTTCTTTTGGAAGCGCCTGGATTATTTCTTCCAGATGTGTTTGCACCGCATATCTTTTTTCCTCTTGAATCTAAGGGATTAACGGATCCAAAGGCAAAGCCAGTGTAACCAGTCTGGCATCAAATACATGAACTATGTCAAGGGTAATAGGTTTGTCTTTAATCCAAGCTGCGATGAAATCACGAACATGTGCACAGCTTGTCGAAAAATCTGTGCAGTACAGTACCTTTTTCATGATTTCAGACTTTAAAAATCAATGGTAAGGACGGGAACTGTAGATCTATTCACCACTGTTTCTACATTGCTGCCTTGAAAAATTCTTTTGACTGGATGTCTGACTAGATTGGA
>JAHHJQ010000026.1 GCA_018680005.1 Bacteroidia bacterium
ACAATACCCTCCATTTCCGGGAGCTGATCAAAGACCTTTATATGTATATCATTATCCGGATGGTGAAGACATTGTCGAAATACAAGCACAATACATCAAAGACCTCTTTGACAGCTTTGAAGATGTCATGGCTGGTAACGATTACGAAGATGAGAATACAGGTTATCCATCAATAATTGATGTTGAGACTTTCGTCGATTTCTTCTTTGTCAACGAGATAGGTCGTAATGTCGATGGATACCGCTTGAGTACTTTCTTTTACAAGGATAAAGACAGCAATGGCGGTAAAATCAAGGCCGGACCGGTTTGGGATTTTAATTTGGCATTTGGTAACGCCAACTATTGTGAAGGGGGAAATACGGCTGGATGGGCGTATAATTTCTCTGATTATTGCCCCGAGGATTTCTTTGCAATGCCCTTTTGGTGGCCCAAACTCTTGAGCTCAGATAGCTTTCAGGCTGTGACCAAAGAACGATGGCAAGAACTACGACAAGGTCCTTTATCTACCGAAACTATCTTGTATATCTATGATTCTTTGGCTACGGAAGTTGCAGATGCCGCCATCAGAAATTTTCAACGATGGCCGGTTTTAGATATACACATTTGGCCAAATGCACAGGTCGCCGGTTCAATTGCTGCAGAATTACAATGGACCAGAACATGGATTATAGATCGACTGACCTGGATGGATAATCAGATCAATAGTTTTGTTTCGGATGTTTTTGATGTAGAATTTGTATCTGATTTTCATATATATCCACAACCTACCTCTGCAGAGATTTCATTGGAGTTTGTACCACTCAAAAGCGGCCCTGCGATCATGACTATTTATAACAGCCTCGGTCAGTCTTTGGAATCATTGGAAATGCAATTGTCTCGAAACACAGCTTTTTCGACCACGCTAAGACCAAATTTTCCCCACGGCTATTTTATATTCCAAATCATACAGAATGGGCAACTTATCAAGAGTGGAAAAATCATCAAGCATTAAATGACTCCTAAATGACAATTCGTGACCCTCAGGTTATCAACGATTTATGAATGGTGATTAGAAATATGCAATAAATACCCCCCTTAATTATTGCGTGTAAAACATCATACCTCTAGTTTTATTTCTCAATTCAGCTATAACTATGCAGTTATTCAATAACATAACTTTTTCAACTTCTTCCACATCCATGATGTGTTGCTGTTGCAGTTGTTGTCAGGAATCATAGTATTCTGGATTGGAGTTTTTATTACAATTAAACTGTACGAAAAATAAAAGAGCCTTTCTGGATTAGCCGGGAAGGCTCTTTTTTTTTAAAAAGGAATTAGAAGAGATCCCTTTAGGGAATACAGGGTGAGGAAGGCTCTTTTTTTTAAAAAAGGAATTAGAAGAGATCCTTTTAGGGAATACAGGGTGAGGAAGGCTCTTTTTATAAAAAAGGAAAGTAGTAGAGATCCCTTTAGGGACCGCAGGGCGCGGAAAGGCTCTTTTTTATCCCTTAACCATTACAGTAATCCACTTTTTAACCAAGACGACCAAAAAATGAATAGTTACCCTCTACACGTCAGTATGTGTTACTGCTGTTGCTGTACCAATTATTCTTCATTCAGAAAGAAATGGATAATGGTGGATTAAAAGAATTCATTGTTTCCAAGAAAGCCTTCCTGAATGATCATTCAGGAAGGCTTTTTTTATATGAAACCAATTGAAAATCATTGATAACGAATTAAAGTAAACCAATAAAAATGAGTGAAAACCCCATTATCAATCCAGATCTGGAGCTTGTGCTAAAAGACATCAAAGAGCTTCAGGACAAGATCGACGGCTTCAAGTCGGGAACGATGCATGAAGAACGATTTAAGCATTTTAGATTGACAAGAGGTGTATATGGCCAGCGTCAGCTCGGCGTACATATGTTTAGAACAAAAATCCCCTATGGCAAATTGACAGCGGCTCAATTGTCGAAACTAGCGGATGTATCCGAAAAGTACACCAACGGCAACCTTCATCTCACGACTCGACAGAATATTCAAATGCACTATGTCAAAATTGATGATGCCGTTGATATTTGGAAAGATCTTGCAGAAGTAGGTGTCACAGCTCGCGAGGCTTGTGGAAATACTGTACGAAATCTAACTGCATCAGCGATGGCAGGAATTGATCCTGACGAACCTTTTGACGTTACACCCTATGTCCATGCTATGTTTGAATATTTTCTTCGCAATCCAATCTGCCAGGATATGGGAAGAAAAATTAAACCCGCTTTTTCAAGCAGTGACAAGGATTCAGCATTCACCTATTTTCATGACTTTGGATTTATACCCAGGATAAAAATTGAAAACGGGCAGGAAACAAGAGGTTTCAAGGTAGTGATCGCAGGGGGACTTGGCGCCCAATCGATTGTGGCTAAGACCGCATATGAGTTTCTACACGAGGACAAGATCATACCTTTCACAGAGGCGGCTATCAGAGTGTTTGACAGATTTGGAGAAAGAGAAAAAAGATTTAAAGCCAGAATGAAATTCCTCATAAAGACCATAGGCATGGAAAAATTCATGGAATTGGTTGAGCAAGAAATGCTGGCGGTAGCCAATACTACATTAAAGATCAATCGCCAATTGGTTCCTCAGGTTCCTCCTGCTATATATGACTGGGTGCCGACTCCAGATAATGTTGATCAGAATAAATTTGAGCTGTGGAAATTGACGAATGTCACCCCACAAAAGCAAACCGGGTACTTTGCTGTGAAAATCAAAGTTCCTCTCGGAGATATATCTGCAGAAAGGGCACGTGCATTTGCGGCATTGGTGAAATCATACGCAGCAGATGACATTAGAATCACGGTCAATCAGGGCTTTTTACTGCGGTTTGTAAAGGAGGAGGTATTGGAATTTCTATATATCGAACTACTGAATCTTGGATTAGGAGATCCCGGGTTCGAATCTATGGCTGACATCACAGCTTGTCCAGGTACGGACACCTGTAATTTGGCGGTGACCAACAGTACCGCTCTTGCCACGGCACTGGAAGAAGTGATTTTTGAAGAATATCCGCATCTGATCAGAGAGAACAATCTATCGATCAAGATAAGTGGTTGCATGAATTCCTGTGGTCAACATATGGCCGCCAGTATCGGATTGCATGGTAGTTCGATCAAGGTAGAAGGACGGGTTGCACCGGCCATGCAAATTGTCATCGGTGGAGGTGTTGATGCGGCTGGTATTGGGCATGTGGCAGATAAGGTCATCAAGTTGCCTACCAAAAGGATTCCTGATGCTGTTAGGATAATCCTGGATGATTATGAAAGCACTGCAGCCGATCAGGATTTTATCACTTACGCCAAAATTCAAGGAAAACGATATTTCTATGATCTATTAAAATCTTTGTCACATACAGGTGATATGACGGACCAGGACTTTAATGATTGGGGCCAAAACCATTCCTACCGTCAGGCCATCGGAGTAGGAGAGTGTGCTGGTGTTGCTTATGACATGGTTGGTGCCATAGTCAACGACAGTCTGGAAAGATTGGCCTGGGGCAAGGAAGCTATCAATCAAAAAGCATTCGCGGATAGTCTGTATCATAGTTATGCGGCTATGGTTATTGGGGCGAAGGCTTTGTTATTGGCTGACGATATCAAATGCAATACCCATAAAGGAATCATAGCGGATTTTGATACACACTATGTCAATAAATCCAGGTTCAAATTATCGATGCCTTTTGCAGACCAGGTCCTCGCTATTAACAAATGTGCGCCTTCTGAGCAGTTTGCAACAACTTATTATACCGTAGCAGAAGCCTTCGTTCAACAAATGTTGGAAGTAAGGAAAAAGCAGCTTTTGGATAGCGATAATGACAAGGAGGTCATATCTAAATATTATAACGCCTAAAATACCTGTGAACATGAAAACAATAATTCCAAGAATTTCGCTCGTCGGAGCAGGCCCGGGAGACCCTGACCTGATTACTGTAAAAGGGCTAAAAGCGATTCATTCTGCTGATGTTGTATTGTATGATGCACTTGTCACGGATGAAATCATCAATGAGGCTCCCGAGCAGGCACTCAAAATCTATGTTGGAAAAAGGTTCAATAATCATAGATATTCTCAGGATGAGATCAATCTGCTCATAGTTCAGATGGCCTTTTCTCATGGGCATGTCGTAAGATTGAAGGGAGGTGATCCATTTATCTTCGGCCGTGGCCATGAAGAGCTAGAGTATGCCAGATCATTTGATATTCCAGTAGCTGTGATTCCAGGAATATCCAGCAGCATTGCGGTACCAGAGCTACAACATGTACCTCTGACAAGACGAGGTGTAAATGAAAGTTTTTGGGTGATTACCGGTACCACATCTAGTGGAGCAATATCTGCCGATATGGAGCTAGCAGCTCAATCCAGCGCAACTATTGTCATATTGATGGGGATGCGAAAGATTGAGGCTATAGCATCTACTTTTTCTAAATATGGCAAATCTCAGACCGCCGCTTTAGTGATCCAAAATGGATCTCGTGACAATGAAAGACATGTGATAGGCAAGGTATCTGACATTGCAGAAAAGGTAAGCGATGAAGGACTAGGAGCCCCGGGAATTATCGTTATAGGCAATGTTGTTGAATTGCATCCCGATATCCAGCAACTCGCAAGGGTTCATATTCAAAAATGAAACTAAATCATAATTCACATGACACAGAACAATCTACTATATCCCATCTTCCTTAAACTAGATAAGGTTCGAATGCTGATCGTAGGTGCCGGGGAAGTTGGATTTGAAAAGCTGCACTTTATTCTCAAGAGCAGTCCCAATGCTTCGATAACTGTAGTGGCCACCTGGGTGTCAGAGGATGTTCATGATTTACTTGTTAATGGGAATTACGATATCAGAGTTTTAATTAAAAACTTTGAAACAGAGGATATCCAGGATCATGACCTGGTTGTTGCTGCGACCAATGATCAACTACTAAATGCTCAGATTCACGCTGCAGCCAAACAGATGAACAAAATCGTCAATGTGGCTGATACACCTGAATTGTGTGATTTCTATATGGGATCTATAGTTACCAGAGGTGATCTCAAGGTTGCTATTTCAACAAATGGAAAATCTCCAACTTTTGCAAAACGCTTTAGACAACTCCTGGAGGAAGTATTGCCAAATGACACCAAAGACCTTATCAACAATCTGAAACAAAATCGAGATGGATTAAAAGTAGGATTTAGCGAAAAAGTAAAAAAACTCAATGAGATAACCGCTTCATTGGTCGACTAATGCACAGAAATTCAGTTGTTTAAGCTGATTGTTTACTGGTCATTCTAAATGCGATAATAAAAGAGGATATGATGGTTATCGTTCCGATTGTTCCAACTGCCCAATGGATGCCGAGACTGTCCGCCAATATACCTGTGAGCAATGCACCGATGGCATATCCCAGATCTCGCCACAAGCGGAAAATCCCAATACACTCAGTTCTTTGCTGTGGATGAGCATAGTCTGCAATGGCAGCCAGGAATGTCTGATAGACGATTGCCGTGCCTGTGCCCAGAACAATGGACAATAGTGCATAATGTAAAAAGGTAGAAGCAAATATCATGATGATCAAAGCGATGCCTTGTAGCAACATACCCCAGAAAAGCATTTTCTTTTTGTCTAAGTGATCAGCCAGCTTACCGGTAAAGAGTTGACCGAGACCCCAGATGATGGGATATATAGCTACGATTTTACCGATCTGTTGAAGGTCAAAGTGTTTGGTAGCTAATAGAATTGGGAACAGACCCCAGACCATACCATCATTTAGATTATTGACCAATCCAGCCTGAGAGATGGATCCCAGATTTTTGTGCAGCCATGTCGTATCCCAAAAAATATTTTTTAACTGGGGTAGCTTACTCGTGGCCGTTTCTACGGTAACATGATGGATGGTATCCTTGACAAGAAACCAGCTAGCCAGGAGGCCAATAACAGCGAATGCGATCCCAAGATAGAATGGATATGGTCGCAAACCATATTCTGAAGCTATCCAACCGGTAAGAAAAGCGACACTACCCACGGCCAGATATCCGGCTGACTCGTTCAATCCCATTGCCAGGCCCCGATTCCTTTCGCCTACCAGATCGATCTTCATCACCACGGTACTAGACCAAGTAAGCCCTTGATTGATTCCCAATAGGACATTAGCCAGGATTATCCAATTCCATGATGTTGCGTAAATCAGGATGAAAGGAATAGGAAGCGCTATCAGCCAGCCTATGGTCAATAGATTTTTGCGACCTACTTTATTAGCCAGCGCTCCGGTGAAATAATTGGTAATGGCCTTGACGACTCCGAAGACAATGATAAATGAAAGTATTGCTGTTTTAGCGGCGATTTCAAAATCTGCCTCGGCGATCTCAGGCAGGATAGTACGTTCCAGCCCGACCATTCCGCCCACAAAGGCATTGATGATGACCAGTAAGGTAAACTGTTTCCAGTTCTCCTTTAATCCAAGTTGTACCTTTTTCATTAAAGGATTTTCATAATATGGATGATCTCAATTGAAAGAATATTCGAATGACTAAAATGCACCCATTGGGTACATAAAACCTTAAATGTTTGAGGAATATTGGTCATGGACTTACCCAGCCTTGAGCATTGCCAAATGCTACATATTCTGCATCTCTATGTTTTCCTAGCACAATATATTTCGATTCTGGCGGAATGGAATCCAGGACGATATGTCCAGCAATATCTCTCGTGATATATTGTGTGTCAGTTGACTTCTTGTTTTTCAACGGTTCTGCCAATGCTAAATCTCCGGATCTCACATAACCAACACGCCCATCAGGCAATTCCACGCGATACGAACGTGACCAGGCAGCTTCAACTTTCATGATCTGATGTATAGGTAGTAGATCCCTTTGTGTACGATAACGTCCATTGATCTGATCAAAAAAGGCCTTGTTCTTGGTCCGAACCCATTGACCGGTCCATGCTATATTGGATCTGATCTTACGCAGTGGTTTTCTATTAGGAACAATAAAGTGGTATGGATCAATGGCTCCTGTATCACCATAGACTCCAAAGTGCAAATGTGGATTTGTGGTACGTGCATTTCCACTGTTTCCATTGGTACCTATGGTGTCTCCCGCTTGCACTCGATCCCCTCTACGGACATAGACACTATCCAAATGTGCGAAGTACAAACTGAGGTCACGCTTTCGGTCCCGAATCCAGGCCTGTTTGCCTCCCAGACCTCTCTCTCCGGCATACCGCACAACGCCGCTCGCAGAAGCAATGATCGGTGTATGCCTCCGTGAAAATATATCAACCCCCTCGTGTTTTCTGCGTCCTGCGTCCCTGGGATCTCCAAAAACGCTCAAGATGGCAGATTCAGTTTTATTGGCGACGGGAAATGTAAAGGTGGGTACTTCTTTGATGACAAGTTGATATCTGCCAGCTGCAAATAATTCAGGATGTAATCGTAGGATGTACTCTCCATCCAGTCTAGGTTCAAACCCAACGGTGTTCGTTATGGTATCGGCAGTCGCCACATGTCTGTTGACCTCGGTGGAATCTTCCACCCATACCCTAAAGAGGTCAATAAATATTCGTGCATCAGATGTATCAATGGATTCTAATTGAGCTTCGATTCTTTGACCATACCTGGTCTTGAGCCTGTAGGTATTGGCTGCTGGAACGATCTCGTCAAAGATCAGGATTTCCTGATAAGGGAGCTTTACATAAGTAGGATCCTGAAGACAGTTCTGACCAGTTTCCAGCCATTTCTTGACCAAAAGGCTATTCCCCAATCCACTTTTGACCAATCCATGTCTATAGGCATCATATGCTGAAGTAGGATGATAAAATTTGGGGATAATCACTTCCTTGCAGCCAAAGCATGCTATCACAAGAATGATCATGAAAAAAGTGGCTTTCATAACTTTTACAAGTCCTTTACTCAGATTAAGATACGCTAAACATAAATATCCCTAATGATTTAACGATTTGATAACGTGAATCACAAAAGTTCGCAAAAAAGGGATCCTTTGATTCATTTCTTTCGTCAAACAAGTAATAATTCTAAAAATTGATTGTCTAATGCAAAAATCAACAAATTCAATTTACCAGCTTTTCAACATCTTGTTGCTAGCCGCTTTTGTTACAACATATGCTTGCAGGCCAAACAGCGGCAAGCAGAATGAAGAAATGCAGGCTGAAATCGAAGCAATAGAAACAGAAGCAGCAGAATTAGATTCAGCCAAGTCAGAAATCGAAGAAGCATCTGCCGAGCTGGATTCTTTATTAAATGAACTAAATTAAAATCACCGTAAATCTATCATTATGAAAAAGCAAGTATTACTCTTCTTCCTATGTGGATTGCTGAGCTTGATGTCAGCTGATCTTTTTGCTCAAGGAAAAAGTCAGGCAAAGAAAGGAAAGGATAAAACTGAGAAAGCCGAAGCTATAAAAGGCAAAGGCAAAGCGAAGGCTGCCGAAATGAAAAATCAGGGCGAATCCAAAAAGAACAAAGCCAAAGCCAAAGCCAAAGCAGAAGAGATGAAGAACAAAGCCGAAAATGAAGCTGAATTTGAAGACGATGATGAGGATAAGGCTATCAAAGGTAAAGGCAAAGGGAAGGTGAAAGCAGAAGAAATGAAGGGAAAAGGAAAGGATAAGATGAGAGACAAAATGGAAAAAGAAGACGGTGATGATGAATACGAAGACAATGATGATCAAGAAGAGTACGAAGGGGATGATGAAGATGAAGGCAAAGCCAAAGGCAAGAACAAAGAGAAGTCCAAAAAGGGCAATGCCTATGGCAAGAATAAAGGAGATCTGGAAGGAAAAGCTTTTGGGCAAGAGCGAGCCCGGCAGGCAAAAATGAAAAAAGAAGAGAAACAGAAGGAGCTTGAATCTGCTGTAAGAAAGGGAGAAAAAAAATCAGCGAGTGCCAGAGAAAGAATCCAGAAATCCAAAGAGCAACTGGAAAAAGAGAAAAGTGAAGGAAAAGTAAATGAAGAAGCTTATGGTAAACGAGCTGAGAAAATTGAAAAAGCTCAGAAGGCTTTGGAAGAGCTGGAGAACAAGATCAAAAAGAACAAGAAACAGCAAGGAAAGAAAGTCGGCTGATGAAGATTGTATAATAGTAAATCAACTTTGAAGGGCTTCTCATATGATTGTAGGGGCCCTTTTATTATTTATCGACGTTGGCCCTTTTATGCTTTTTAAGGTAAGCAACAATTTCGTCAAATCCTCCTTCACGAGCATAGCTGATTGCATTGAATTTATCCGTAGACTTGATCTTCGGATCAGCGCCATATTCAACCAGCAATTTGACCATTTCCAAGTCGCCTCTATGCGCAGCACTTTGGATCGGGGTGATATTGTTCATTTGAGGAATATTGGGATCATAACCCTTTTCCAAGAACAATTTTAACAATTCAATATTTCCGGTACCTGCAGCAGCATGCATCGCATTAACTTTCATAAAATTGTCAGCGCATGTGGAAGGATCAGCTCCATACTCAAAGAGCAGCTTGGCGATTTCATTCTGGCTAAAAAATGTGGCCAGACCAATAGGCGTAAATCCATCAGGGGATAACTGCTCCACCAGATTTTCATTATCATCAATGTTGGTTTTCACCTGATCTACCATACCACTCGCAATAGCCTCATAGTAGTTATAGTTGACCTTGAGTTTTTTGGCCAGTGCAATAACTTCCGGAATTCTATGATATAGGATTTGAAGATATCCGGTGACTCCGGTTTGGTCTACCTCGTCAAGTACGACCGGGTGATCATAAAGATATTTACTGATTTTCTTATGATCTCTTTCCTGAAGGAGTTGCATTAGTTTATCCATATCAGCTTTTTTTCTTTGCTCTTTTTTTACTCTTTTTGGCTAGTGGATTATAGGCAAGAGCCTGATCTATCCAGAATGCAAGATCCTCATCAGAATCCATTCCTACAGGTGTGATAAATGCAAAGCCCTTCATCGGTCTACCCGTAAAATTCATAAGTGCACATCCTTTGCGATGTTGGTTCTTAATAAAAAGTTCTTCGCCTATCCGTGCCATTAAATAGGGTTCACCACTCTCTTTATTGATCATCGTGCCCACACACATTTTATCGTCTACCATGTAGCATATACC
>JAHHJQ010000337.1 GCA_018680005.1 Bacteroidia bacterium
ATTCGAACGTTGACATATTCTGAATGCATTGTGGATTCATATCTCCAGATCGTGTGGATAAAAAGATCCTGGACCGGGCAGTGATTGCAGATGCGATTGGTAAATTAGCGCTATCACAAACAAATCTCACCTCATGCGAACAGCACTAACCTTACTAATAGGTTTCTTTTGTATATATCTCAGTTCTGCACAAGATCTGGAATTCGGCTATGAAAAATCTTCTGCCAAGGCCTATGCTATAGAAAATGCACCTGTCATAGATGGCAATATAAAGGACGATCCTGCCTGGCAAAATGTGGAGGCGATTGGATTATTTTATCAGCAACAACCTAATTATGGTTTGCCGGCATCTGAAAAAACGGATTTCATGATAGCCTATGACACAAGAAATTTATACATCGCAGCTGTGTGTTATGATGCCGATCCTCAAAATCTTGTTGTTGCAGATGCACGACGTGATGCATCATTGAGTGGTACCGATGCGATCCTTTTCATAATGGATACTTACCAGGATGGACAGAATGGTTTTGTCTTTGGGACCAATCCCGCGGGAATCGAATATGATGCACAGATCGACAATGAAGGTGTAGGAAATTTTAACAACAACAGACAGCAAGGTGGAATGATCGGCGGTGTCAATATCAATTGGGATGCTTCATGGACCGTCAAAACCGCAGTAACTGATGAGGGATGGGTCGCAGAATTTGCCATTCCATTGAAGACTATCAGATTCTCGTCTGGCGAACAGGTATGGGGCTTCAATGTGCAAAGAAATATCCCCAGATCAAATGAGGTAAATTTTTGGTCGCGGATGCCGGTTAACTTCGATCTCAATCGAGTTTCAATGGCTGGCGAAATCAGTGGTCTCAACCTGAATCGTCAAGGTAATCTCAAACTCATACCATATGTCCTCGGACAGACTTCAAGAGATTATAATACACAGGATGACTTTGATACTAAAGGCGATGCAGGTATAGATTTGAAATATAGCCTTACCCCTGCACTTACATTAGACCTCACCTACAACACCGATTTTGCCCAGGTTGAAGTGGATGACCAGCAGGTCAATTTGGATCGTTTCAATCTTTTCTTCCCGGAAAAGCGACCTTTCTTTCTGGAAAACGCCGGTCAATTTGCTGTAGGAAGCCCGGGAGAAATAGACCTGTTTTTTAGTCGCCGAATTGGCATTGGAGAAAATGGCAGACTGGTACCCATAATTGGAGGTGCACGATTATCCGGCAAACTTAATCAGACTAATGTAGGTTTCCTGTCGATGTTCACTGATGAAGTTGATGATGCCGGTATACTAAAGAACAGTTTCACTGTTGCACGTGTAAATCATGAATTCCAGGGAACGCGTTCTGCACTTGGTGCTGCATTTATTAATCGTGGTGGTGTGGACCGACCCGAAAATGCTATCGATGACTTCAATCGAACCTATGCATTGGATGGACAAATTGGTTTTGGCAAGAAGGCAGACTTATCGGGTTTTGTCGCCACAACCAAAACAGCAGGAGTTGACCAGGATAACCATGCTTTTCAGTTGATCGGCCGATATACATGGAACGGCTGGCGCATGTTTGCTGGTTATTCGGAAGTAAGCGAAGGATTTAATCCGGAAGTTGGATTTCTCGGTCGTACGGCATTCAAGAAATTTGAAGGTTTGATTTTTTATACCGATCGCAGACCTGAGAACTCGGCCTGGCTGGAATGGAGACCCCATGTATCCTATAGAGCTTATTGGAATTTTGAAGGTTTTCAGGAAACCGGATTTCTACACGTTGATAATCATTGGGTATTCAAGTCACTATTTGAATTCCATACGGGGATCAATTTCACGCGAGAAGGAGTAACGCAAGCTTTTGAGATTAGCGAAGGCGTCACCGTACCTACTGGTACTTATGATCACGAAGAGGCACAAATTGTTTTCATAACCAACCCCAACAAACCATTATCCATATCAACGCGACATGTGATCGGTGGATTCTTTGGAGGTCGCCGATCCGCACATAGTGGAAGTGTTAAGGGACGGATTGGAGATAAATTTAATTCAGAGCTTGGGTTTAGCTATAATGATATCGATTTACCTGAAGGTGATTTTATCGCTGAAATATATCGCTTGCGTTTGTCATATTCCTTTACGCCTCGGTTCTTTGTACAGAGTTTGATTCAGTACAACAGCAGTCGAGATTTATGGTCGACCAATGCACGATTAGGTTGGATCCAACAGGCTAATACTGGATTATTTATAGTCTTTAATGATGTCAACGAAAATGGATTGGTCCAGAATCGCAGTTTTACGGTCAAATATTCCAGGTTGTTTGATGTGTTGAAATAGAGGGGAGATATCAGGTTTCAGGTATCAGGTATTGTTGATTGTTCGATGCTGATTGCAGATTATAAATTATTGATGACTAATTGATAGTTGTGGGCAGCATCCGCCTGAGGCGGGTTATAGGCGAGCGCGGGGAAAAGGCAATGATTTGATATTCTGATTTTTTGATGTTGCGATGTTTTGATTCAGTGATTTTCGATCAGGCGATGAGTTGTAAAGTTATTAAGAAGTTATCATCGACCATCGACCATATTTCACATTTCTTTAATTGTTATCTACCTGACAATTTTCGAATTCACCCACATCTGCAAACCATTACTATGCGTTATCCAATAAAAAAATAATGTTATGCGTGCAATTATCATTTCCTTTTTTTTTCTTGCAGCCCTGAGCTGTAGCAAGGACAACACGCAAAACGAAATCCTGGAGCTAACCGGAACATTAAAGGAACAGGGGATTACAACCTATCAGTATGGCACCCATACCCTGACCACAAGCGACACTTTTTATGCGTTAAGAAGTTCCGTACTGGATCTGGATCAATATGTAGATCGGCAAGTCACCGTAACCGGACGAAAAATCAATGGATATCCAGTCGACGGCGGACCTGAGTTTATTAACGTAACCTTTGTGGAGCCGGAGTGATGGTTTATTGTTAGATTACCAGATTCGTACTCACATTCTGAATCTAATTCCCATTCTTATTCGAAATATTCTATATAGCCATTTCTCCCCCTGAAGTTTCTTTTTTACCTTTTGATTTCAGTATAAAACCACACGTATATGATCCGTCTATCTTTCCTAACCCTGCTATTTGTTAGCATTTATAGCATTGATTCTTCTTTTTCGCAATCCTCGGAATCTATCCCATCGTCTTTCTATGAAAAAATGGAATGGCGGAATCTCGGCCCTTATCGCGGAGGTCGCTCTTTAGGATGCGCCGGTAGTCCGGGCAGACCATTGGAATATTACTTTGGAGCCACCGGAGGTGGACTTTGGAAAACGATCGATGGTGGAAATGATTGGTTTCCAGTTACCGACGGACAAGTAACTTCATCATCTGTAGGTGCAGTTGCCGTTGCTGAAACCAACCCTGACATTGTCTATATCGGTATGGGTGAAGTCCAGCTTCGCGGAAGTATCACGCAGGGCGATGGTGTGTATAAATCAGTTGACGGTGGTAAAAACTGGCGACATCTTGGTCTTGAAGAGACGCAAGCCGTGGCCCGTATTCGAATTCATCCAACCAATCCCGACATCGTTTACGTTGCAGCACTGGGTCATCCTTATGGAGATAATGAGGAAAGAGGTGTTTTCAGATCAAAAGATGGTGGCAATACCTGGGAAAAAATACTATACGAAAGTCCAAAAGCCGGTGCTGTCGATCTCATCATCGATCGAACCAATCCTGATATTCTTTATGCTTCGACTTGGCAGGTCTATCGAAAAGCATGGAAGATGTGGGGCGGCGGGCCCTATTGTAAGCTTTGGAAATCCCTGGATGGTGGCGATACCTGGATAGACCTGACAAAAAATCCGGGTATGCCCGAAGGACCTATCGGAAAGATTGGCGTAACGGTTTCTCCGGACGATCCCAATCGGGTATGGGCGATAGTAGAAGCCAATGAAGGTGGCGTATTTCGTTCAGACGATGGCGGATGGACCTGGGAACAAGTCAATAATGAAAGAAAGTTACGCCAGCGAGCATTCTATTACTCAAGGATATATGCTGATCCCTGGGACAAGGATATTGTCTATTGTCTCAATACCGGTTTTTACAAATCTACGGATGGGGGTAAAACCTTTGATATTACTATCCGGGTACCACATGGCGACAATCACGATCTCTGGATAGATCCTAACAATCCCATGCGAATGGTTAACGCTAATGATGGGGGTGGAAATGTTACTGTCAATGGCGGAAAGTCATGGACGGAGCAAGACTATATCACCACACAACTCTATCATGTCATGGCCACCAATGATGTACCCTATCATGTCGCTGGAGCACAACAGGATAATAGTACTTTGGCAATGCCGAGTGACGGCTGGGGCCATATGATGGCCCGAGGTCCCAATCACGGTTGGTACTATGCCGTGGGCGGTGGTGAAAGTGGATATATCACGCAGCATCCTACTAATCTGGACATCTTCTATGCGGGCAGCCAAGGCGCATTATTGACGCGATATGATCGCAGCAATGGACAAATTAGAGACATCCAGGTGTATCCGAGGTTCTTCTCCGGAGACCCCGCCATGGACCTTCCGGAACGGTGGCAATGGACATTCCCCATAGAGTTCGCTCGTCAAGATCCGAACATCATGTATACCTGTTCACAACATGTTTGGAAGACCACTGATGATGGTCAGAGTTGGGAAAAAATCAGCCCAGATCTTACTTATGCTGATCCAGAAACCCTGGGTAAAACCGGAGGCATCATCACTATGGATATGAATGGTCCGGAAATTTATGCGACGGTTTTTGCCCTCGCTCCGTCCTCTCATGATATCAATACCATATGGGCAGGTTCCGATGATGGCATGATTCATATCACAAGAAATGGAGGCAAGAACTGGACAAATATTACACCTCCGGATCTCCCAAAGTATTCACGTGTAAGTATTATTGAAGAATCCATTCACAATCCTGGAACCTTGTATGTGGCCGCCAACAGATACCAGGTTGACGACCGTCAGCCATATGTATTCCGGACTACAGATTATGGTAAGACATGGACTAAAATAGTTACTGGAATCAAAGATGGACATTTTGCAAGAGCCGTCCGTGAAGATCACCAGAAACCAGGGCTACTATTTCTGGCAACAGAACATGGTGTCTATGTTTCTTTCGATGCCGGCGATAATTGGCAACCTATTCAGCTTAATTTACCCGACACACCTATTCGCGATCTGGTCATTAAAAACGATGATGTCGTACTAGGTAGTCATGGTAGAGGGTTTTGGATCCTGGACGACATAGGTCCATTAAGAGAAATGAATCCAGCGGACTTTGAAAAGGATCTCGTGTTGTTTCAACCCTCCAATGCAATCCGAGGAATCTACAACGCTAAGGTTCAATACTATCTCAAGGAGAAGGTCGATTCTGTGACTATAGAAATTCTTGATGCCTCAGGAGATATCGTTAATCGTTTTGTCGGATACCACGAGGAGTATAAACCGGACCCAAACATTCCTTGGTGGAGAAGGGGTGGATCTTCAAAACCAACTACAGCCAATGGCGTCAATGAATTTACCTGGGATCTTCGACATCCGGGAGCCACTACTTTTGAAGGAATGATCATATGGAGTGCCCGGCCTGCTCGAGGACCTAAATCACCTCTTGGTAAATATCAGGCTAGAATCACAGTTGGAGATATAGTACAGACTAAATCTTTCAATGTGGAGATGGATCCCAACCTCAAAGGAATCACCAAAGAAGATCTCGATGAACAATTCGAACTGGCCTCTATGATTAGGGACAAGACGAGTGAAACGAACGAAACTGTGGTCGAAATCCGGAAGATCAGGACTGCTATCCAGGAAACAAATAACGAAGCTATTCATAGTTCTGCAAAGGAATTCATTAAAGGAATTACCGCAATAGAAGAAGAACTATATCAGGTAAAAAATCGAAGCAACCAGGATCCGCTCAATTTCCCGATCAAACTCAATAACAGATTTGCTTCGCTAAGAAGAAGTATGGAGAATGGAGATGCCAAACCGACAGATGGAGCATACAAAGTCTTTGAAGAATTAAAACAGGAATTAGCTGATCACTTAAAAAACTATTCTGCCTTAAAAAGCGAGCATATGAATACGATAAATCAAATGCTAAAGAGCAATGGATTTAAAGCAATAGAATAGGTATTCTTTAACTTGTGAGCAGTTGAAAAATTGGGATAATCCTTTATTTTTTATGAAGCTTATAACCTATTGAATTACTCGATAAATCGTTTTCCTCCCAATCAGCTACTGATTCAATAAATTCATGAACATGTTGAAGGATTAAGTCCTCTGTGATCCCATCTGGATCATAAACACCAACTTTCATTGGTTCTTGAGCATTGGATAGTTTTTTGACATGTGGCAGTGTCCTCCATACACCAATTTTTCCAGTAAATAACTGTGAATAAAAAAGATGGCCACCTTCTTTAATAACTGGTCGACGTGCTTTTCCTATTTTTTCAAAAATACCACTATTGCTTCGGCCAAAAGTAAGATAGATAATTTCCATACCCTCCATCTTATCTTCCAATTTTACTTTGGCATCTAATTCTACCTCATTTTTAATATGTTTCAATGTTTTTAGAATTCTCTTCTTAGCCGCTGGCCAATTAGCCCTTAATCTTTCGGACACTTCCAAAGCCGATTGATAGCGTTTGTATTGGTTTTTTATTTGTTCCAGTGCCATGCTCAATATTTAAGTTTCTTTAAAGTTTTAAGTTTTTTCTTGTCCTTTATTAAAAATTTCTAAGAACCATCGAGTTGCTTTTTTGCTTGGACTAATTCATAGTTGAGCACAATAATTACCTGAGAAAGGTCCACAATGGTTTCCTTATTATCTCGAATTTGATCTTATAAATCTCTGAATTTATCAGCCAGATCTCTACATTATCTGTATAATCGTCCACTATTTCCTGATTTTCTTAAGTTAGTCCATTTAATAGTATAACTATTACGGCGATCGGTATTAACCATTTCAGCATAATTTTCCAAAATGGAGCAATCGTGATATTTTCCGAACCGTGGTGGATATGAGTGACCAATTTTTCGAAACCAATCACATAACCCGCGAATATTACGATTAAGAAACCACCAAGTGGCAGCATTACATTATTGGTGACATAGTCCAATAAATCAAAGGTGTGCATTCCAAATACAATTACTGGATCTTCCACATATGACAATACCACTGGAATTGATATAAGAAATATTAACCCGGTGGCAATCCATAATCCCTGATTTACGGATAAATCGAATTTGTCATTCAAGCTATCTTTTATTCCCTGTACAGCAGACAACAATGATGTGAAACCAGCAAGGAATAATAAAAAGAAGAATATCGACCCTATCCAGCTTCCATAGGCCAAATCATTAAATATAGAAGCCATGGTAACAAAGATTAAGTTGGGCCCGGAATCCGGTGCCAAATCAAAACTAAATAAAGCCGGGAAAATCATCAAACCGGCAAGAATAGCAATAAGCGTGTCAGCTATGACGATCCAGCCTACACTTGTTACGAGGTTTTCTTTCTTGCTGGTATAGCTTCCAAAAACAAATGACACTGCCATTCCCACACCAACTGAAAAGAATAATTGACCGAGAGCGCTGACAATGACAGAAAAGCTGAATTTTGATAAGTCCGGATACAAAAACCACTTATAACCTTCTAGGGCTTTGTCCAATGTAGAAGCCCATATTGCTAATCCTAACAACATAGCAAAAAGACCATACATCATGATTTTGGAATATCGTTCTAAGCCTGAGTGCAAACCTCGTCTGATAATAAGAAAGGCCAGGAGCATTATAACGAGAACAATTGCAATAATTATTGAAATATTAGAAACGACCAGGTCAAAATGATTCGACAACATATTCACTTCGATCTCCGCGATATTACCCGAAATACTTTCCCAAAAATAAAAGACTATCCAAGCCAGGATCATGACATAGTAACCCATGATCAAAAGACTTCCGGTGATTCCTAACCATCCTATGCCATTCCAAATGGGCCTTTGACTCAGCTTTTCATAACCAAGCAGAGGGGTTGTCCCGGACATCCGACCAAGTGCCATTTCTATCAGAACAATTGGCATGGCTACTGTAAAGATCATCATGAGGTATACCAGTAGAAATACTCCTCCACCCCCTTCACCGGCGATGTATGGAAATCGCCAAATATTTCCCAAACCCACTGCGAAGGCCGAGGCCGTGATAATAAAGGAAAGTCGATTACTCCATCTGAGTTTTGCCATACACTTGCAAGATAAATGAGATTAGTTCTCCATTAAGAATACCTCTAAAGCTATCGATTCATTAGGAATGAAAAAATCACCATACCCAATATTCCTATAATTGTTTCTTAAGCCTTGCGATATATTCCTTCGCAGTCAGAACAGGAAGTTGGGATAGCTTAAAATCCTTCTTATTTCTTGTAATTATGATATCCACTTGGGACTCGAGGGCAGAATAATATTGGATTGCATCTTCAAAATCCTTGAAATCTGAATCGAGAGACAATTCAATTAACTTATCATGAAGTGCAACCATCTCTACCAGAACCTTGAATTTTCGCAATATTTTTCGTGCGTTATCTACTTTAAGCTGTTGAGAAAGGATGTAATGCGTATTAGCAAATGACAATGATGAGACATATAGTTTAACCAGACCTTGATCGGACAAAGTAAAAAGCGCCTGCGCCTCTTGATAAAATTCCTCTCTCTTAGCCAATAAATCCAGGACTACATTGGTATCGACTAATAGGTTATCCATTATCGATATTTTTCGGCTAAGTAATCAGTATACTTTTTCTTGATATCTTCTTCCTTCAGCTTAATAACTCCAGTAAGACTTTTGACCAAAGGACTAATTTCCAAATCAATATTTCCACTGTCCTGAGTAATTGTCTGAAGATAGTTTTCGATGAGTTTGGATAAACTTATTTCTTGTTCTTTGGCATACTGTTTAGCACGTTCAATCACACTTTCATCCAACTTAAGTGTCAATTTGGTATCCATAATCAAATCTTATACGTACAAATATAATGCAATAGTACGTATAAATCAAATTATTGATTATCTTTACCAAATCACCTTCTCCCATCCTTTTTGCAAATCCCTTCGGAACCGCTGCACCCATTGTTCCGAGTGTTCATTAGCGATTTTACGATAATAGGGTTGAGCAAAATTGATCTCGTTATAATCAATCTCCAAATAATCGATGACCTGTTGTACAGTGC
>JAHHJQ010000362.1 GCA_018680005.1 Bacteroidia bacterium
AAGATATATTACGGCCTCTATAGATCAGAAGACTTTTAATATGTCATTGAGAATGAACTATACTATCAGTCCAAACTTTACCATTCAGTACTGGGGACAACCTTTCATTTCCAAGGCTCAGTACTCAGATTTCAAGTACATTACCAATAGTCTAGCAAAGAATTACGAAGAAAGATTTGAACTTCTGGAAGGAGCTCAGGTCGCATATGAAGCTGCCACCTCTCATTACCATATAGATGAGGATATGGATGGTAATGTTGACTACAGCATTGGCGATCCGGATTTCAACTTTATTCAATTCAGATCCAATCTGGTAGCCAGATGGGAATATATTCCCGGCTCAGAACTTTTTCTTGTATGGTCTCAAGGTTTGACGAATTCTGGAGATCCCACAGAAAGTTTGATTCCCAGTTTGACAGATAATGTCTTTAAGAACAAAGCCAACAATATCTTTCTAATGAAATTTACTTACCGTTTTATCAAATAATTAAACGGTTTCAGCCTTAAGCCATCGATGAATCGTAGTGTCTGGTGAAATCCTTTTTAAGCACCATATATGAAACAACTGCCAGGGATAGCACTAGATATCCACCGACCAGAATCGAAGCACCTGGCAGGAATGATTCTGCATTAAACCATGATCCGTAGCTGAATAGAATCCCAAACCCTGTAAGTGTTTTAACTATCTCTGCAAGAAACGCATACCTATCTTTATCCATAAGAGCAGTAAATGCATAAATATGAAAGCCAATTAATAAACCATAGATCAACAACTGATCAAATGGAATTTTGGCTATATATATCAGCATGTGCGCCACAAAGATTTGCATCACTGCAAATTGAAACCAGGACCATGCCTTTATCTGATCACTAATTTTAGGAGCGTATTTAACCATAGAATAAGGATCTTCTACAATTTCTACAGGATAATTAACTGATACGTCTTGTGGTCGCCAACCTGTCGGCATAAACCAAATTCTCAATTTATCCCAATAGCTTTGCGCTCTCCAAGCATCTGTTATCAGCAGCCACAGATGTTGGAAATTTATTTTAAAAGGATTCCATGTCATTGGCTGCCGTTTAACACCATACACACAAGGAATATCATCTAACTCTTCTTGAAACGTACCAAACATTCTATCCCAAGTACAAAAAATTGCTCCAAGATTCTTATCCAGATAAATTGGATTGATTGCGTGATGAACACGATGTTGAGATGGCGTCACAATAATATATTCCAATATCCCAAGTTTAGGAATATGTCGGGTGTGATACCAGAACTGTGCAAAGAGATGTAATGGAGCAATCACAGCAATTACCTTTGGTGGAAGACCTAAAAGTGCTGCGGGAATCAAGAATAGGCCGCCGATACTAAAAATATTAGAAATTGTTTGCCGCAGCGCAACTGCCAGATTAAATTCTTCACTACTATGGTGTACTACATGTGTATTCCAAAAATAATTCACATGATGATTGAGACGATGACTCCAATAACTGGCAAAATCAATGCAAATAAAAGAAAGGATATATACCAGGGTAGTGTCTTCAAAATTGAAAAGGGCTATTTTTCCATGAACCCATTCATACCCAACAATAACCAGTGTTAGACCAAGTATACTCTTCAACGTATTCGTCGTCCCTGAGGTCAAGCTGGCAATGGTATCCATTCCATCAAAGTAATCTTCACCTTTGAAATGACCATAAATGGCCTCGACTATAATCAATAAGATGAATCCGGGTATTGCGTACAAAAGAACTGCAGCATATGCTTCCATAATCAAGACTTTCTAATCGATTACAAGATATGGATTTTCAACAGCATGATGTTGGATCTGTTAGACATAAAAAAAAGGCCAGACATAAATGCTGGCCAATCTTTTTTATTGGGATGTTGTTGTTTGATATTTCCTGGGATAGTTCGATTGAGGGACCTTACTCCTCAATCATTTGAAACCTTACTTAAACTCGTTACTGCAATACACGCACAATCAATAAAAATGGTTGGGTGGCTTTCAAAAAAAACTAAATATTTTTTGTGGCCAATATGATTCCATACTCCCAAAGTCCCTTTTGAAGCCCTTTGTATTGATAATAGGCCGTCCATACATTCTCCATAGATATCACAGAGCTGCCGGGATTGAATAGCCGATAAAGCTTGGCCCCTACCCATCCTGGAAAGAACCTTAGATAAAGTCTTCTCGCAGACCTTTGAATATGGTCGGTGGCATTCTCATAGTAATCTATTCCGAAACCCTGCGCTTTGAGCAGATTTTTAAATTGGGATTCAGTTTCGAAAAATGGAACCGCCCAGCCCAATGCCCAGTTATCCATGATATATTGTTCCCGTGCATTAAGGTCCTCCTTCGTCTGCAAGAAATCGGCAAGAATCAGTCTACCACCTGGTTTAAGTAGTCGCCAGGCTTCTTCAATAAATTTTTCTTTCTGATTCGCATGACAGACCGACTCCACTGCCCAGACAACATCAAATGACTGATCCTTAAAATTCGTATCTGTAAAATCCCTTACCAAAAAGGTACATTCATCCGCAACACCAAATTCATGGGCCATTCGAGTTGCTGTTTGAATCTGTTTCTCACTCAATGAAATTCCTACGCATTCGCAACCTGTTTCCTTAGCCAAATAAATTGAAGAACCACCAATACCGCACCCCATATCCAATAGTCGGTCATGAGTTTGAACCTCCGCTATACTTGCCAGTTTTTTGTTGGTATTCATCAAAGCTTCATGAAAGCTTTTTGTCGTCTCGTCCCAATAACCATAATGCAAAGCAAGGCTCTCATCGAGATTCCAATGCATCTTATAATGCACTTCGCACCGTTCATAATATTCAATAATAGCCTCGTTGGATGTCATGTTCGAAAGATAGAGAAAAAGCGATTAGCACCCAACATGATCTCCACTACTAAGGTTAAACCATTATCTTTGCCGCCGCTTAGAGATCCAAGTCCTAATCCGTATAATTTTAAAAAAGATTTTCTTTGAAATATTATAACAATATCCTGGAAACCATAGGAAATACGCCATTAATCAAGCTAAATACCCTGGTCAAAGATATTCCAGCACTTGTCCTGGCCAAAGTGGATTATTTTAATCCAGGTCAATCCATAAAAGACAGGATTGGACTTAAAATGGTAGAGGATGCAGAAAAATCTGGTGCCCTCCAACCTGGTGGGACTATTATAGAGTGTACTTCAGGTAATACCGGTATGGGAATCGCCCTTGCGGCAGTGATCAAGGGGTACAATTGTATTTTCACAACTAGTGATAAACAATCCAGAGCCAAACTTGACATTCTTAGAGCTTTTGGAGCACATGTCATCGTTTGTCCAACCAATGTAGCTCCTGAAGATCCGGAATCCTATTACAGCGTTGCAGAGAGATTGAGTGAAGAAATTCCCAATTCATTTTGGTGTAATCAGTATGATAACCTTTCTAATACCGAAGCGCACTATGAATCTACGGGACCTGAAATTTGGAAACAGACAGATGGAAAAATCACCCATCTCGTAGCGGGAGTTGGAACTGGAGGCACCATCAGCGGTACGGCTAAATATTTGAAAGAACGGAATCCAAATATTAAAGTCTGGGGAATTGATACTTATGGTTCCGTTTTTAAAAAATACCATGAAACCGGTGTATTTGACAAAGAAGAAATCTATCCCTACATCACCGAAGGTATTGGAGAAGATATAATACCAAAAAATGTCAATTTTGATCTGATTGACCATTTTGAAAAGGTCACGGATGTGGATGGAGCTATTTTTACCAGAAAATTAGCACAGGAAGAAGGGATTTTTGTTGGATATTCCTGTGGTTCCGCAATGGCTGGGCTTCTTCAATTAGCAGATAAGTTCAATGAAGATGATATTGTAGTTGTAATTTTTCATGATCATGGCAGCCGATATGTGGCCAAAGTATTTAATGACACATGGATGGCAGAAAATAACTTCTTATCTCAATACGAAAAATCCCTTTCGGATCATCAAAAAGAAGCGCTTTCATTTAAATCCAGCTTTGAGAAACTGATACCAGAAGTGTGCAATTGGATTTAGAAAGCGGGACACAAAACATCTTCACTTTCATCCTCACCTGTATAAGTGACAGAAAGTTCAAAGCTACCTCGTTGATTTCCAGCTACGTTGATATCTGAAACATGGAGATCATAACTTAAACCTAATATCAGAGACCTAAATTCCAGACCTGTCAGCAAGGTGATGGCGTCTAAATTCACTCCTCCTTCACTTTGAAATGAAGGCTTTACCCATAATCCCAATTGAATAGCTGTCCCCGCCGTATTCTTTATACCAAGTCTAAGATTCGATCCCAGGATAAGATTGTTGTGCGGCCCTTGAGAAGTGAAAATCGCTCTTGGGATAACAGATACATCTCCTTCCATACGCATTATCGCGCTTGCATGAATAGTGATCTTTCTGGGGACTACACTCTCTCCTGGTTCCTCTTCATCCTCGTAAAATGTATTGGAAGGTTCACTTACATGGTGAATAGCTAAACCAGAATGAATCGATAGATCTTTAGAAGGACTTATAGTATAATTGAAACCTACCGCTATATCGCTATAGGTTATATTATTTACGATAGGGTTGTCATCTTCGCCTGTTGGTAAGTCAAACCCATTCGTGCCGTTGAATTGGTCACCAAAAAACAGTGCGTCGTAATTCACATTTTGTGTGTTGATACCAATGGATAATCCACCAGAAAGGTATTGTTTAGTATTGCGGTCCAGAAGCTTATGATAGGCACCATAAAATGTCATTCTGGTTGTACTAAAATCCAAACCAGTCACTTTATCCTTAAAAAAAGAAATACCGGCACCAATTAAATCTCCGTTGTCAGATTTGCCAAAACCTGCGTTGAATCTGACATCCATACTTGCTCCAAAAGTTGAAAAGGGTTCAACAAGGACATTACCCCATTGATCTCTATTTATCGCGGTCAATCTAAATTTTCCGGAAGCCGCACCAACCAATGAGGGATTCAGCAATAGTGGAGCAGCATAATATTGAGTGAAAGCCACGTCCTGTGCCTGTATGGTCACTCCAAAGGACAAACAAAAAATCAGTGATAAAACCCTCAAATGAAATTACTTACGTATTGTAATTGCTGAAATATATATCATGCTAAAATGATACCAATAAGAACGAAAGATAATGGTAAAAAAGTATGACTATTTGAATTGGGTTCAGCTAATTTTGGTAGTATCAACAATCTCAAGTCCATATCCAATTAATCCTATCCTTCGCTTAACATTATTGGTCAGAAGGTTGATTTTGCGAATACCCATATCTCTCAGGATCTGAGCTCCTACACCAAAATCCCTTTGTGGCATATTTCGAGTACCGATTAGACTCTTTATGTCTCTGGTGCTTTCGAATTCTCTCAATCGATTTTCAAAAGTATCGACACGCTCAGCCTGTCGCATAATCAAAACTGCCCCTTTGCCTTCTTCATGTATCCTCAAAAGTGATTGTCTTAATTTGTCTTCGGTGTCGTTGAACATGGAAGAGATCAGATCTCCTGTGGCGGAAGAGGAATGCACGCGCACCAATATCGGTTCATTCTCTGACCATTGTCCTTTGACAATAGCAATGTGTAATTCTGCAGAATTTTCTTCGCGATATGATTTCAGTTCAAATGAACCATACTCTGTTTCAAAAGGAATTCGCTTCTCTTGAAAAACAAGTCGCTCATTCTTCATCCTATAGGCGATAAGATCATCGATAGAAATGATCTTTAGGTCAAATTTTCTTGCAATTTCTTTCAAGTGTGGCAATCTGGCCATAGATCCGTCTTCATTCAATATTTCTACCAAGACACCAGCTGGACTGAATCCAGCCAGCTTCGCTATATCAATCGCTGCTTCTGTGTGGCCTGTTCTTCTCAATACTCCCCCTGATTTTGCCCGAAGTGGAAAAATATGACCAGGCCTGGCAAAGTCAGTGGCCTTGATTTCTGGATTTACTAATGCTTTAATACAAGCACTTCTATCATGGGCTGAAATTCCCGTTGTACAACCATTGCCTATCAAATCAATGGATACGGTAAACGCAGTTTCATGAAGGGCTGTGTTTTCTGAAACCATGAGATTCAGATTCAAGTGATCCGCAAGGCGTTCTTCTATCGGAGTACAAATCAACCCTCTGCCGTGCGTTGACATAAAATTCACAATTTCAGGTGTTATACACTCAGCCGCGCAAATGAAATCCCCTTCATTCTCTCGATCTTCATCATCCACTACAATAATGACCTTTCCTTTCTTGATTTCTTCAATTGCTTCAGGAATTGTGTTCAATTCAAATGACATTGGTGGAGTTTTGACTTTTTCTTGAGAATAGAGCATTTAATTTCTTGTTTGAGATATTCCAGTCGTAGTGTTTCTGAACAAATAAATACGCCTCTTCTACTAATTGTTTTCTCTTTTTTTCATTTTGCAAAAGTAACTCAATTGCCCTACAAAATTCATCCACTGTATCCGCAATCATTATTTGTTTTTGAGGTAGTGCTTGAATAGATGCGTTCACATTGGATGTTGTAATACAAGCAACACGTGCAGCCATTGCTTCCAGAATCTTATTTTGCATACCACTGCCCTGGAAGATTGGTGCAACCAGAATCTTTACATCACGATAGGCCTCCAGGATGTGATCAATATATCCAACTATATGAATACTTTCAGAAGCATAATTTCGAATTCTTGAAGATGGACTTGTACCACAAATCAAAACTTTGATATCTTGTTTTTTTGCTTTTAACCGTGGAAGGATCTTGTTTACAAGATAATCCACAGCAACTTGATTAGGGTAATAACCCAAATTACCTAAAAATCCAATATCGTAATCACTTATCAAATCTACAGGTGTAGGGACTTCTATTCCATTGGAAATGATAGTGAATGATCTGTTCCCATCTCCTATTAGTAGATTCTTGTCTCTTTCCGAAATAATCGTATGATTTTCAAATAGTGGGTATTTATCCTTTTCATATTTGCCTAATCTTTTGGATTCCATTCTCCAAATGCATTTTGACCAAAATGCCTTGCTTTCATCTGCCCTTCGCGAGGCACCTAACGAAAATGCATCCATATAATCAAGTGTCATAGGGATTTCCTTAATTCCCTCGATATAGGGAATCATCCGAATTAATTGAATGTAAATATGATCAGGCTTTATTGAATCGATCAGTTTTTGGACATGCCCTATAGTATGAGGGGAATGAAAGTATGCCACCTGGAGCGGTGTATTCCTAAACAAATGAGTAGTAATGTTCAGGAATCTTCTCCACTTGGGAAGTGTAATTATTCTAATATCCGAAATGAATGTTGAGAGATGATCAATATCCCTGGAATCGGGCATCTTGGTCACCACTGAGACAAGACTTATATCGTGATACTGAGCCAGGTAATATAGTTGATGATAGAGTCTAAGCTTATCACCTTTTAGTAATGGATATGGAAAGCGAGAGGATAAGACTAATAACTTCATCCAAGATTGAAAGATTTACAATTAGTTAGGATAAAGATTGATTTTGTTTTGAAACACCTGGTCTTGATATTTTAGGATATGTCGGATGAATATACTTTAGCAGTTTACGAGTTTGTTTGAGAACATCATATCGTGATTGAATAAATAATCTGCCGTTGGTTCCCAGTTTGGTCATCAACTCGTCATCCATAGCGCAATATTGGATATTCTTAATAAACTCTTGCGAATTTTTTGCAATCAAAAGATGTTCTCCATGCATCGCATCTATTCCTTCGACTCCAAGCGGTGTGGTGATTACTGTCCTTTCCAATGCCAATCCTTCAAGGATCTTAATTCGAATTCCACTACCGGAAAGCAATGGAACTACAAGAATTTGATGATCAGACATAAAATCTTTGGCCGATCGTACTTCTCCATGAATGAATATATTGCGGGCGGGTCGGCTATAGAAATCATTTCCTGGATTTCTTCCTGCTACATGAAATTCTGCATAAGGCAATGCTTTATAAACTTGGGGCCAAACGTTATCCAAAAACCATTTCAATCCCTCTACATTGGGTATCCAGTCCAAAGAACCAATAAATCCTATGGTGAAGTTCTTTGAAGTTTTGGGTGTGTTGTAATATGAAAGATCCAACGATGAGGGGTTAATCGTGTAGTCATTGTCAAAACCGGCTGCAACAAAAACATCTCTGTCTCTTTTCGACAGGAATATTACACGATCTACGTGTTTCAAAGCTTGCATCTCAAATTGGGCCATCAGGCGAGCTTCGTTTCGCAAATACCATCGTTTGAGACTAAATGAAGTATTCTCTGCGATCCTGCTCCATAATTCATGTTCCACATTGTGACATTTCAAAACAATCTGAGCCCTGGAATACTTACGAATCGTTTGGAGATAATGCCCCATATGAACAGACTCCACAATGACGACATCAAAACTGGATTTCTGAAGTATCTCTTTCAATTTATTTTCAAAGAGCACGCTTTTAAATCTTCCAAGTTGATAGGAAGCTCCTTGCCGATGGTACTGTATAGCATGAAATAAATTGAGTCTGTTGTCAATATCAACTGTGAATATTTCCTTATAGTGATTGTAATGACCTGGAAGGAGATCAAGATCGAAGTAGTGTTTTGTTGTATTCAGCGCAAGTAAAGTAACATCGCAGCCCCAATGATTCAGTGCTTTGCTAAGATTGGTAATGGCAATAGTTTCGCCATCGATCGGTGGATATGGGAATTTTTTACAAAGTTGAAGTACTTTCATAATGCGCCTAAGGCAAAATGAGGGAATCTATCAAAAAGAGGTAAGGTAATACGTATTTGAACAAAGGTCATAATTTTGGCCTCATACTTTGAACGCGATTTATTGAATAACGAAATGGGCTGACAGATATTCGTTAAATATGAATGATTATCCAATCTTTGATTGATGAAACTTAACTTAATTAGGATTAGATGATCGAAGCGAAAGATATCCACAAATACTATGAAAACCTTCATGTGCTTCGTGGAGTCAATCTTCTTGTGGAGCGGGGCGAGATTATTTCAATAGTAGGTAAATCAGGGGCTGGTAAAAGCACTTTGCTCCATATTTTGGGAACCCTGGATGATGCGGATAGTGGGCAAGTCATCATCAATGGAAGGAATATTCAGGCGATGAACAAACTAGACCTTGCCAACTTTAGAAATCAAGAAATTGGATTCATTTTTCAATTTCATCACTTACTTCCAGAGTTTGATGCCCTTGAGAATGTTTGTATTCCTGCATTCATCCATAATGCCGATGAATCAAAAACAAAATCACGGGCGAAAGAGCTATTGGAATATCTCGGATTAGGAGACCGACTGGATCATCGTCCTGGACAGCTCTCTGGCGGTGAACAACAGAGAGTTGCAGTAGCAAGAGCACTTATCAATAACCCCTCGGTCATATTTGCAGACGAACCATCAGGAAATCTGGATACGGTTTCATCTTCAGACCTGCATGATTTAATGTTCAAATTAAGAAAGGATTTCCAACAAACTTTTGTCATTGTAACACATAATCCGGAATTAGCTGAGATGTCAGATCGCACATTGACCATAAAAGACGGTCAGATTGTCTAAAATTCTTATATGTATAGTTCACGATAGCTTATTTTTATAGTATAACCATAAAGCGGCCCATGTCTGAAACTCAACCTCAACCGGATTCCACAACACCTGAAAGGAAGGCATCCAACCTTTGGATTGACGCCAGGGCTTTTCTAAAAGACCTCTTGGATATCCGGGATGCTACAGATCACGAAGCTTCTTTAGAGAGTATACGGAATGACATTCCGATGCAAGGGCATACAGCATGGATCCTAATATTTGCAATTATTATAGCATCCATAGGTCTGAATATTGATAGCACAGCGGTTGTTATTGGTGCGATGTTAATTTCCCCGCTCATGGGTCCGATTATGGGGCTGGGAATGGGGGTTGCTATTAATGATGCTGTCATGCTTCGAAGATCACTAATTAATCTTGCGGTAATGATAGGTCTTTCAGTATTCACCGCATTCATTTACTTCAAGCTGTCTCCATTAAAAGACTTGACCCCTGAGTTAGAATCCAGAACCTATCCCACTCTATTGGATGTGTTGGTGGCCATATCCGGGGGACTTGCTTTAATCATTGGAAGAACAAAGAAAGGTACGATTGCAAGTGTTCTTGTTGGTGTTGCTATTGCCACAGCTTTGATGCCACCGTTGTGTACCGCTGGCTATGGATTAGCAACCTGGGGATATGAAGGAAATGAAGGCGGAAGATATTTCTGGGGTTCGATGTATCTCTTCTCTATCAACACGGTTTATATTGGTCTCAGTGCCTATCTTGTTGCCAGGCTCCTACGTTTTCCAATGGCAAAATATGCCAATTCATCAAGAAGAAGATTGATTTCAAGATGGGCGACAGCCATTGGATTGACGGTCCTTGTCCCAAGTCTTTTTCTTTTTACTAAACTACTTCAAGAGCAGTTTTTTATCCGAGATTCCAAAAATTTTGTTAATGAAGAAATTGATTATCCGGGCACCAGTATTTATAAGTCTGAATATGACTTTGATGCACAGATTGTGGATGTATATCTTCTTGGAAAGGTCGTTCCTGATGAAATTCTTGAGTCATGGCAGGACAAATTGAGAGATGATCAACGTCTCGAACTTGTTGAATTGAGAATACATCAAGGAGTAGATCAAGAAACAAAAGCAAGTGAGATCCAGAAAGCTTATGTCTTGAGCGTTAATAAATTGAATAGCGCTGAAGATGAGATTGATCGTCTCAAGAAACAAGTTGTAGAACTAGAATCCAAAGAATTCCCGGCAGAACAGTTATTTAAAGAAGTAAAAGCGATATCTCCAAGTCTCCAACGGTTTTCTGTTGCTCAATCTCTAAGTTCGGATTTTAGCAAAGTTGATACCTTGAATGTATTTAATGTTACTTTTTGGGATTCGATAAGCACGGAAGAAAAAAGTGCAGATGAAACACGAATCAGAAATTGGCTGCTCACAAAATTGAATCTAGACACACTTGTCATCAATAGTAATATTCAACAGGACTAACCCCATTTATTAGTATCGATCATTGGTCTTGGGTAAGAAGCACCGTGGTGGTATCCCATTGACATAGCCAACTCACTATCCATAGATTCCGGGTCATGAATTACATCTTTAGAAAGCATAGCCAATTCAGGAATCCAATGTTGAATATAAGTACCATTTGGATCATATTTCTTTGCCTGGGCAATGATGTTGAAATTTCTGAAAACCCTAGGATCTGAACCAATTCCTGCAATGTAGTTCCAATTGCCATAATTACTACATGGGTCATAGTCCAGCAGCATAGATTCAAAGTATTCAGCGCCCATTTGCCAGGACAGCTTCAAATCGTTTATCAAGAAGCTTGCGACATTTTTTCGACCTCTGGAAGACATGAAACCAGTGGCAGACAATTCTTTCATATTGGCATCGATAAAGGGAATTCCCGTCCTACCTTCGACCCAAATCCGCAAAATATCACCATCTTCAACAAGGTCCATGCGAATTTTATTCTTTATACCTCCCTTTTGAAAGATACAATCTCCATGTTTTTTAAGCATCAATCTGTGAAAATCCCTCCACATGAGTTCAATAATCATTTCAGAGGTGGATTCTCCAAACTCATTTTCGGATTCATACTTCTTTATTTCATGATATACGAGTTTAGGTGAAAGACAGCCCTGGGCTAACCATGGAGAAAATTTAGAAGAATAATCCTCACCAAGTAATTCATCCTTGGTTTGTTTATAATGTGCAATGGCTCTTTTTTCCCAAATAAATTGCTCGAGTCTTTCCAGGGCATGCGTCTCTCCTCCTCTAAATTCATAGAGTTGGCGTTCATGTCTATCCGGTTCTTCAAGGCCAAAGGTTTCTAAAGTTGGAATTTCTCCTATGTCAATATCAGCTGGGATATTACAGCACTGAACCTGTGGTGTCGGCAAAGGAGGACGAATGGAGACAATTTTCTCTACTTCCTTGCGGAATTGCGAGAAGATATCAGGAGTATGAGTTATCGGAAAAGGAAGATCAGCAGTATGATAAAGCATTTTTCCTCTTGAGAATCTTAGTTCTTGGCCTGTTGTCCATAATTTCTGCTCTAAGGCATCCTGAACATCAACCTCTTCTCTTGTGCGTTCCCGATTACAGAAAACCCACTGAACACGTTGTTCACGGGCCAATTCTGCAATGATCTGTTCCGGTCTTCCGATTCTGACAATCAAATCTGATCCACGTGCTTGGAAGGATAATCTGAGATTATTAATACTTTCAATTATGAATTTTGCACGGTGAACCCCAATTTTTGGAAACCCAAATCGGGAGGTGGTACCTCGAAATTTCCTTTCATCAAAAATATAAACGGGGATCACAACATCCGAGGCAGCTAAAGCATCGGTTAAGGCTTCATTGTCATGAAGTCTTAGATCCTGTCTGAACCAAACAATGCTTTTTATATTTTTCATGATTTTAAAACAGAATCCTGATCTCCATGTTCAATTATGAAAGCAATCTATTCTTTGTGTTCGCACCTAATTTAAAGCGATTCTTAATAGGAACCAAGACGAATGGAATAGACTGTTCATAAATGACCATTCTCTACCTTTACATGTAAATTTTTGATACATAATGAACCGAATTCTGAAGTACATTGTACTACCATTTCTGATCGCATCTGCATGCCAGCAATTACCTTCCGAAGAAAAAAAGCTATATGAGGAAGTCATGTTTATTCATGATGAAGTCATGCCAAAAACCAAAAACATCTATAGAAAATCTAAAGCCCTTAAATCCATGGTTTCAGAAAAAACTGACAACATGAAAAACAAACAGATATCTAAAATACTTGATCAGCTGGACCAAGCGGATAAAGCCATGTTTGACTGGATGGCAGCTTTCAAAAAGAAGAATGACTTTGAAGAGGGCTACGATTATCAGGCCTATCTTGCTTCTGAAAAAATCCGAATCCAAGCTGTTGCTGATGCCATGAATAGTAGCCTTGCCAATGCGGAACAGTTTATAAATGATCACCAAAATGAATAAATGTATCGCTATCTTTTGCGTTTTGACATTGTTAATTTTTGCAGGTTGTCAACATACGCCTTCCCCGCTTCCTATTCTTGGAATTCATGATATTCAAGGCACTGATACGACCTACCATCATATTCCTGACTTCAGATTTATGAACCAGGATAGCCAGTGGATCACAAATCAGACATACGAGGACAAACTCTATATTGCTGAGTTCTTTTTTACTTCTTGTCCAACGATTTGCCCGAAAGTGAAACAACAATTGATGAGGGTAGATGAACGATTTAAGGATGATGATAGGGTAATGATTCTAAGCCATACGATCGATTTCCGTCGTGATTCAATTCCACGTCTGAAGAACTATGCTGATAAATTGAGTATACAGGCACCAAAATGGTCGTTAGTTTATGGTCCACAGGAGGAAATTTATACTATAGATTCTGCTTATCTGAGTGTTGCATTGGTCAGTGAAGATGCCCCAGGAGGTTATGATCATTCGGGACTCCTGGTTATGGTGGATAAAAACAGACATGTCAGGTCATACTGTTATGGAACGGAGGAGGATGACGTAGATCGCTTCATTCTTGATATTGATAAACTTTTACGTGAGGAATATTAGTTCCATAATTTGCCTTTTCCTCTGTTCGCTGGGCTTAATGGTTGCCTGTGACTCCAATCCGTATAAAACCGGTGAAAATCTTTTCAATAATTATTGTGCGAATTGCCATATGGACGATGGTAAGGGATTAGGAGACCTTATTCCCACTATTACCGGAACAGATTATATGAAGAAAAATCCGAATAGTATTGTATGTATTATTCGCTATGGTTTAAAAGACACTATAACGGTTGAAGGAAAGACCTATGCAGAACCCATGCTTGGAATTCCTGAATTAGATGACATCGCCATTACTAATATCGCTAACTACATAAATTACAGATGGCCCTATCGTTCTGAATATTTAACTATTGCAGATACCCGAAAAATCTTAGATACCTGTAGAGCTGAATAGTCACTCAAAATCTCCAAGAAGATTGTCATCTAGCATATCGGCGAGATCATCTTTGAAGATCATTTTACCATCAACTATTTGTTTACTGATGATATTGAACTCAGCCAATCCATGAAGTACAAGTTCCGCCATGAAATGCCAATCATTCTTTTCGAACTTATAAGAATCCACTAATCTTTTCATTCCGGGAATTTTTACCAAAGCTGTTGTGAAATCTTTATCACTCACATCATTGAAAAGTTCGACCGTATGTCCATCGTTAAAAAATGCCTTTATCGCTCCGTAGGGATCACCCGCATCTCCAAGTTTGGATTTTTCAGGATGTGGAAATATGGAAACGAATGCCTTTTTGATAGCACTACCAATTAACTTGAGGGCTACAACATAAGGCCCTTCCTGTTCTCCTTCGTACACCAATTCTACCTTACCTGTTATTGCCGGAATGACGCCCCACAGATCACTGATTCTTGCCCTTGTCGTTTTTTCTCCATTTATGAGCATCCTTCTTTCCGCGGTGCTAACTAGGTTTTCTAATCCGGAAATCGACAACCTGGCCGAGACTCCACTTTTTTCGTCAATAAATTCACTTTCTCGAGCTACAAATGAGATTTCTTCTAACAAATTGAGCAAATGCTCCGGAACGTGAACGGAAGTCTCCTGTTGTTCTGCAATGTCTGCTTCCAATTGGGTGATCTCCTTTGCGATATCAATATTGATTGGATAGTGTGTCAGGATTTGACTTTCGATTCTATCTTTTAATGGGGTTATGATACTTCCCCTATTCGTATAATCTTCTGGATTTGCCGTAAATATAAATTGAATATCCAAAGGTAACCGCAATTTAAATCCACGGATCTGTATATCTCCTTCCTGTAAAATATTGAACAAAGCAACCTGAATTCTGGCCTGTAAATCTGGTAATTCATTAATCACAAAAATAGATCGATGCGCCCTGGGCACCAAACCAAAGTGAATTACGCGCTGGTCTGAATAAGGAAGTTTCAACGTTGCTGCTTTTATTGGATCTACATCACCAATGAGATCCGCAACAGAAACATCTGGCGTTGCTAGCTTTTCGACATACCGGTCATCTCTATGCACCCATGAAATTGGTGTGTCATCGCCAAGTTCAGCAATCTTATCGATTGCATATCTTGAAATCGGTTCCATAGGATCATCATTCATTTCACTCCCCTCTACTATTGGTATAAATTCATCTAACAACTCAGTGAGTAACCTGGCCATTCTGGTTTTAGCCTGACCTCTCAATCCTAGAAATAAGATATTGTGCCTTGAAAGGATAGCACGTTCGATATCTGGAAGGACAGTATCCTCAAATCCTATAATACCATTAAAAATGTTTTCCTTGTTCTTTAATTTTCTAACAAGATTCTCACGAAGTTCCATCTTGATGGATCTCGCACGATACCCGGACTTCTGAAGTTCTCCGAAGGTTTTGATGGATGTATAATTGTTTCCTTTCACTTGCACTCTGGATTTATTTATTTATGCACAATGATATAAAAACACTAATGACTTAACTATGTTTGAGCGCAGCCAACCAATTTCAAGTGAAATATATCTGGTCATTCTTAGTCTTGATCTCCAGCTATTACTGTCAGGGGCAGGAAATCGGATTTCCTGTGGATGCAAGTGCGAATGGATTTGGATATGCAACCACAGGGAGAGATAATGTTTTTGGTTTAAGCGGAAATGCCGCTGCACTTGCTGATCTTCAGGATATTACGATCTCAGCAAGTGTTCAGAATAGCTTTCTTATTGAGGACTTATTTGATTATTCAATTTCCAGTGTTTTTCCTTTAAAAAATGCAGGATTGGGTATCTATCTGGAACATTTTGACTTTGAAGCCTACCGACAACAAGTCATTTCTGTTGGATACGGTCTTGCCCTATACCGCCAGTTATCAATAGGTGTAAGACTCAGATATTTGAATTTTCGGATACCGGAGGAATCGGCCACATCAAGTCTATCCGGTGGATTGTTTTTGAAGTACAGACTGAACGATCAAATTCTATTTGGTATGGAGTTAAATCCATTTAGAGGGAAACAAATATCAGTAAATCAAAGAATGACAACATATCAAAAGTTCGGATTTAGCTACCAACCATCGGAGATTATAACTGTTTCAGGAGATTTGATCTATCATTCTGACCTACTCACTCAAATATCTGCCGCCATTGGAATTAGTTACGAAATTATCGATCAACTTGAAGTCCAATTAGGATACAGGTCTAATCCAGACTTCATTTCTATAGGCGCCAGTATTGGAATTTGGGATGGTCTGAATCTATATATTTCAGCATCGATTCATCAACAATTGGGAGTAACCCCAGTTTCTGGATTTGGATATCAGGCAATCAATAAGTGATTAATCCGTATCTATTTTCCCAGGAATATTTCAATTGGACAAGTCTATTGTAGGACTTTAATCCTTCTTTTATACCCTGAGTTTTAAGGTAACGATCATAAGCGAAATCCCTGAGCTTGGGTAAAATATCAGGATACATGCTATTGTTCTGATCGATATGATGGAGATCCTTTTTTATTACCTTATCAATGGAGTTGAAGTATTCAGAGAATTTTTCCTTGTCCAATATTCTGCATTGACTCGCCAAATATCTGTAATAACCGAGCAGCCCGGTATATTTCAGTATAGGTTCTGTTGACCGACTAAGGGATATAAAGGCCAAAAAATTGCAGACGCCTTCATCCGTAAATCCCTGGGCGTGAAACATTTCGTGAGCCATCACAAAAGGAATTTGCAAAGGGTGCAAGCCACCATCAATATGGCCTTCTCCACTGAAAGGAAGAAATACCCCTGCTGTACTGATATGCAACAAAACCCCTTTGGGATATAGTTTTTTAGCGTGGAGTTTGCCCTTCATTTCCATTCCTAGATCCATCAGGAAAGTATCCAATGATGCTCGTACCTCTCGAGACAAATGTTGAGGTAGATGACCAAATGTCAAACTGTCTTCTTGAGATATTGACATGCGTAAGAAAGATAAGCGATCAGATAAGTTTCTCAGGTCTCGGAAAAGCAAGGAATCTAACGGTTGTACTCTGGTCAATTCAAATCTGTTTTCAAATTTTATTTTTTCGTAATTAAATCCCCATAACCAGGTGAATGATACATAAATGACGGCTACTAAGGTCATCAAACCATAAAGGAATCGGACGAGTCGATTTTTTTTTGATGGCAATTTTTTCCAAATCAAATAACGTCTGATCACAACTATGATCAAGGCCAGGATCAATGGGTAAATTAATGGGAATGGTATCCATCCTGTTAAATGGGTAAAGAAAAATCGAATTCCGTCATACAGTCCATTGGTGTGTAGGTTTTCTACTACCTCAGGATAGAAGCGGGCTGCGTATTTAATGAAAAATGTCGCTATAGTGACCAAACCTATGATTCGTTGCGATTTGGTCAATTTCAGATCGTATATGTTGGAATTCAGCATCAATTTCTAAGAAATATGTACTTTTTGAACAACAAATTAGCAACGTTTCGTGTAGTTTTGTCGTCGGAATTAACATTCCTTAATGAGTTATTCAAAACCTTTGGTAATATCTCATGTTCAATAATCGTAAATATTAATCCACTTTAAGAAAAGGTAAAAAATGGCATTTGAATTCACAGATACAAATTTTCAGGAAACCGCTATCGATAAGCAAGGTGTGGCTGTTGTTGATTTTTGGGCAGAATGGTGCGGTCCATGTAGAATGATCGGTCCAATAATTGAAGAATTGGCGAATGATTACAACGGTAAAGTAACTGTTGGCAAGCTTAATGTTGATCATAATCCTCAGGTAAGTATGAAATATGGAGTAAGAAGTATTCCAACCATACTAATATTGAAAGATGGTGAAGTTGTTGACAAGCAAGTTGGAGTAACAACTAAGCAGGCTCTAGAAAATAAGATTAACGCACATTTGTCGTAAAGACATTGTTATTTATAATCAGTACCCTTGTATGTGTTTCATACAAGGGTTTTGTTTTTGTAGCAAGATCCAGACTGCAACAGAGGTGTTATGCATGCGTTAATGAGAGATACAATCATATAAAATCTAAGAATGGAATTTTTGGACAATAAGCAAGTAAGAGAATTCAGCAATCTGGAATTGCTCGCAAAGCAAGTTGTCGAGGGTTTTATCATCGGTCTGCACAAAAGTCCATTTCATGGTTTTTCAGTTGAATTTGCCGAGCATCGTCTCTACAATCAGGGGGAGTCCACAAGAAATCTGGATTGGAAAGTGTTTGCAAGAACTGAAAAGCTATTTACAAAGAAGTATGAAGAAGAGACCAATTTGCGATGTCAAATTGTCTTGGATGCTTCTTCCTCCATGTATTTTCCGGAAGTATCTCGAAAATCTGATGATTACATAAACAAGTTGCGTTTTTCTGCACTCTCGGCTGCCGCCCTGATGAACTTACTCAAAAGACAACGGGATGCATTTGGCCTTTCGATATTTGACGATCAGGTAAAAGTACAAACACGCTGCAAATCCAGTACATCGCATTATAGGCTATTGTTGACATATCTGGATGATCTCGTTAAAAATCCAACGCGTAATAAAACAACCTCTGCTGCCAAAGCCCTTCATGAAATCGCAGATAGCATTCATAGAAGATCTATGGTAATTGTATTCAGCGATATGTTTGAACATCTGTCAGATGATGGGCAGGAACTCTTTGCTGCATTGCAACATTTGAAGCATAATAAGCACGAGGTAGTACTTTTTCATGTAGTGGATAAATCCAAGGAGTTAGATTTTGAATTCGAGAACAGGCCATATCTATTTATCGATATGGAAACGGGGGAGAAGGTTAAACTTCAATCCAATCAGGTTAAGGAGCAATACGTATCACAAATAAAAGCCTTTACTGAAGCATTGAAGCTAAAATGCATGCAATATCGTATTGACTTCGTAGAGGCAGATATCAACAGGGGATTCAATACCATACTCAATGCTTATCTCGTCAAGCGATCGAAAATGCGAATTTGAATGTCTAGCAGCCACTGATTCTACTATCTGGATAAAGTACTATATTCATCGCCTATTTTTCATTAAGCCAAGCCAAAATCATCTTGATGATCAAACTTTCAGATTTTAGTACCAGAGCCCCTGAGAATCTCAGTAAAAGCCAAATCAAACAGAAATCCAAGGAGATCTATAAAAAGATTGGGGAACTACAATACATACTTGCAGCACAAAAGAAACACTCCATTCTGGTTGTCTTTCAAGGAATGGATTCAAGTGGAAAAGATGGGGCGACAAGAAATGTGTTTTCCGAAACCAATACAGGAGGAGTCACTGTATTTTCATTTAAGAAACCTACGGAAGAAGAATTTGCACATGACTTCTTATGGAGAGTTCATAAACAAACTCCATCCAAAGGCATGATTAAGGTATTTAATCGATCACACTATGAAGATGTCCTGATACAGCGAGTTCATAAATGGATCGGCGAAAAAACAGTTGATGCCAGAATTGAAGCTATAAATGCTTTTGAACAACATCTGGTCCGTGACAATAACACCCTAATCCTAAAGTTTTATCTCCACATCTCCAAAGAACGACAAAGAGAGAAACTTCAAGAACGTATAGATCTGCTTAGAAAACATTGGAAACATAATCCCAATGATTGGGAAGAGCGAAAACATTGGGATAAGTACATGTTCTGCTATGAAGATGTCATCAATCGATCAGAAATTCCCTGGCATGTTGTACCAGTTGATCAACGCTGGTATAGAAATTATCATATTGCTAAGATTGTTCTAGAGCACCTCGAAAAACTGGATCTGGCATATCCACCATTGGAAGATTAAGATGGCAAAAGTTCGGGTTGACAAATGGTTGTGGAGTGTTCGGATATTTAAGAGCCGGAGTATTGCTACCAAAGCCTGCCGAGAAGGCAAAGTATATCTTAATGATAAAAAAGTAAAACCATCTACAATGGTGGATCTTGGTTATCACCTGATTGTAAGTAAAAATGGATACAATTTTGAATTCGAAGTACTTAAGCTTATTGACAAACGTGTAGGGGCTCCATTAGCCGTAGAATGTTATACAGATCATACCCCCGAAGAAGAATTACATAAATATGAACGTTGGTTTATTGGCAAAGCAAGACCCGAATTCCGAGATAAGGGAACAGGTCGCCCAACTAAAAAAGATAGACGTACACTGGAAGACTATAAAGGGGAAATGTACAATTTTGGCGAGGATTGAACCACTTCAATTATATTTCATGACTCAACAAAATTCAAAAGTCCTTGATAATCATAGAAAAATGTAGTAAAAAATGATTACATGCATTAATTACCTTACCTTCAATCCTACATTCGAAAGAGAAATACGTATAAGTGCGCATTGTGTTAGATGACATTTTCACTTTCGATCAACTTGTGATTAATCATTATACATATGAACATTTTTGTAGCCAGCCTCAATTTTAGAACTAACGAGGATTCTCTTCAATCTCTTTTTGAACAATACGGGGAAGTAGATTCCTGTAAAATTATCTATGACAAGTTTTCTGGTAAATCCAAAGGATTTGGATTTGTCGAAATGCCTGATGATGCCAAAGCACGAGAGGCCATTGAAGCTTTAAATGACACGGAATTTGAAGACAGAAATCTCGTTGTCAAAGAAGCCCGACCGAGGTAAAATTAAATCTGGTGACTTAAGGTCACATTCCTAATACTAATAAGCACATAACAAGTAGAATGCAGCCCTAGTAAAGTAGATTTGCTAGGGCTTCTTGTATACAATTTTTTGTCTGACAGGATGAAATATTATATCTTGTCATCGAGTTACTTATATAGGTCCATCCAACCTACCCTTCCAATACGTTTCACTACTTACTGATTTGCGCTTATATCTATTGGTAAAATTATTGATAGTACCAAAGTCGTATGAACAGAAGATCTGTACTCAGAAAGTTAGTTGCTTCAACATCCAGCATCGCAGTAGAAACAGCGAATACAATAGCTCCTTATAGCGGGCCATGGACTTATCTAGAAGCCTCACATTTGTTGCGAAGAGCAACATTTGCACTTAACCGGGATACATTGGAAGATGCTGTTGACAACGGTCTGGACTTCACTCTGGATCTTTTGTTTGCAGATAAACCACTCCCAGAACCACCTATCAACTATTTTTTTGAAGAAGATCCCAATGTCATGGTTGGAGAAACGTGGATTACCAAGCGAACCGGAGATGGTTTGAATGGATATCGTCACAGATCACTCAGAGCCTGGAATTTTAATTTGCTTCGCAATGAAGGTATTCATTTGCGTGAGAAAATGACCCTCTTCTGGCACAATCATTTTGTAACAGAAAGTATCAATGACCCAAGACTGAGATATCTCTATATTACCCTACTGCGCAATCAAGGCCTTGGAAATTTCAAAACCCTGACCGAGGCTGTCACGGTTGATCCCGCAATGCTCTTGTACTTAAACGGACATCAAAACAATAAGAACGCTCCCAATGAAAATTATGCAAGAGAACTCCTTGAGCTCTTCACCATAGGAAAAGGCGATCTAGCGGGACCCGGTGATTATACAAATTACACAGAAGATGATGTTGTTGCTCTTGCCAAAGCCCTTACTGGCTGGCGTGTCCAAGGAAGCAATAGTGATGAAATCGATGAACCCTTTAGTTATTATGATCCCAATCGACATGATACAGGAGAAAAGCTGTTGTCGCATAGATTTGATAATGTAGTCATTAGCAATTCAGAAGAAAATGAATACAAAGAAGTGATCGCTATCATTTTGGGTAAAACAGAAGTGGCCAAATATATTTGCCGAAAACTGTATCGTTACTTTGTACACCATCATATTTCTGAAACGATAGAACAAAATATCATTGAACCACTCGCGACGATATTTATGGATAACGAGTGGGAACTAAAACCTGTATTGCAAACACTCCTCACCAGCGAACATTTTTATAGTTCAGAATTTTTTGGAACGATCATCACTAATCCGATTGAACACATCATTAAGACGCTGAATATTACTAAAATAGAAATACCACAAGACGATATTACCACCTATGAATTCCATAATAATTTCCATATCAAAGCAAGAAATATGCAAATGGAATATTTTGGGCCACCCAACGTCGCAGGATGGAAAGTATATTATCAGGCACCAGCGTATTACCGAAATTGGATATCCGCAGTAACCCTTCCATTGCGAATGGATTTTACCGACGATCTGAATCTAAGACGTATTCGCGCGAATGAATTCGATTTGTCTATTGATCCGCTTAAAATTGTAGATCAAATTCCAACCGATATTAGTCTTGATCCGAATTTATTGATCCAGGATCTTATCACTGTCTTCTATTGTCAACCTATGGCTCAAGTACAAAGGGATGCATTGAAAGAAATATTGATCCCTGGGTTACCTGATTTTGAATGGACCGTGGAATATGGAAATTATCTGGATCCAAATACAACATCAGAAGAACTCAAGATGGCTGTTCGGAACAAGCTCAAAAATCTTTTTAGGGCTATGATGACCTTGCCTGAATACTTTGTTTGCTAGGCATCCATTAAAATCATTAAACATGAAGAGAAGAAATTTCTTACAGTCATCGCTTTTTGCATCTGCTCCATTTATGCTTAATAGCCTGCCCGTTTCAGCATTGAAGCATAAACAGCTTTTTAATTTTTTCAATCTTGAAAATGATAAGATTTTAATCCTGATCGAATTAAGTGGTGGCAACGACGGACTAAACACTGTAGTTCCCTTGGACCAATATGCCAACTTATTCAATCATAGAAGTAATATCATAATACCGGAGTCTGCATTACTTACAATGAACGCCACCAACGGCTTGCATCCATCAATGGTTGGGATGAAACGATTGTATGATGATGCCCGTTTATCCATCATCCAAAATGTAGGATACGAAAATCAGAACAGATCACATTTCAGATCAATAGATATATGGAATTCAGCTTCAGCAGCAGATGAATATATCAATACTGGATGGATGGGGAGATATCTGGACCAAAATCATCCCACATATCCAGACAACTATCCTAATGAAGACTTTCCTGACCCTATTGCTATGACCATTGGATCCTTGACCTCTGACACCTGTCAGGGAATTGGTTCCAACTTTTCCTTAGCTATTCAAAATCCAGATAACCTGTCTGCACTTCCGGATTATGGAGAATTTCAATATCCTGACACATTATATGGTAATGAATTGGAATATTTGGCCAATTCCATCCAACAGACCAATGCATATCAGGAAGTTCTAACTGCGGCAAGTGAGGCAGGTACGAATCTTTCTCCCAAATATGAAATAAATGGTTCCACAAGGCTCAAGGAAAGATTGCAGGTCATTGCCAGATTGATTTCAGGTGGGCTGAGAACGAAAGTTTATATAACCAGTATTGGAGGATTTGACACCCATAGTGGTCAAGTTGAATCCAATAATTTTGCACAAGGCACACATGCAGAGCTCCTCTTTGAATTATCTGATGCGATTGAAGCTTTTCAAGATGACCTGAAATTACAAGGTCTCGAAGAAAAGGTAGTTGGAATGACTTTCTCAGAATTCGGAAGACGAATCAAATCGAATGGAAGTTTGGGAACAGACCACGGTTCGGCTGCACCTATGTTCGTCTTCGGATCATGTATCAATGCCGGGGTAATTGGCAACAACCCAACCATTGCTGCAGAAGTTGCAAACCAGGAAGGTGTTGCCATGGACTACGATTTCAAATCAATATATGGAAGCATTCTCATGGATTGGTTTGAGGTGGAAGAAAGTACGGTTCGTTCCATCCTGTATTCTGACTTCCAATATCTACCTATCATTTCGTCATGTCAGACAACCAGTGTTGATCCAGTTGAAGATTTGGGTTATAGCATCACATTGTCTCCAAATCCGACTCATGGACCAGTGAACCTTGATATAGAACTGGATAAACCGGAATGGATAAAATTGGGCGTATTTGATACATTGGGAGCACAAATAAAACTGATCAGTAACCAATCTTTAGGCACGGGACATCACCTCATTCAATTTGAACTGAATGATCTTTCAACAGGAATATATTTTGTCAGATGCCAGTTCAAGAATAGCAGTAAAACTTTCCGGATTGTAAAAAGCTAGGAGGAAATATTGAGCATGTTGAGATATGTCCTGGATTCCGGCCCGAGGTTGAAAATTAAATCAATTATACTTAGATCAGACAAAAAACCGGTAGTGCGTTCATGCACCTGAGGATATGGCGGAATGTCAATCATTTGTCTTTTTATTACTCGCAAATCAACTAACTGTCGGGGATAATCCTTTATATATTTTTCAGTCAATTTCAGCTCTGCAGGAATTTGAAGCCACGAAATCACCAACTTTAAAAGCTGATGGCTGAAGTCGAACAGGTATTCCCCGCGGCCCTGTAATATAGATTCCAAATCTTCAAAATAATGATCATAATAGGGGGCATTGCTGTAAGCGGTTTGAATCGATCTCAAATGTGTCACTGCCCAGTTCTCATCGTATGCAATCCTGGTGAGTCTAATAGGCTCCTTTTGATGTTTGCCTTTCTGTAATGGTATTGATAATTGAAGTGGGCCTTGCGATGTTGCTATGATCGTTTTATTTCGAAAGGATCCCTTTTGATAGGTTTCATTGGCTTCAAGCCAAATCAAGGAATATTTTTGAAAATGAGCAAAAAAATGCACCGGGGGAAGATAAAACATTGGTATAATCACTTCGCTCATTAGACCATTAAAGGAACAAAAAAAGACTGACCTTCATCATATAAAACGATAAAGGTCAGTCCTGTAAATGTGTTTATGGGATTGGATTCAAACCATGATCCATCTAAGATTAGAACATGAATCAGTTTTTATCAATTAGTGGAAATTTTGACCTTGATGCCGTGAGTACTTCTTTGAATGCAGCTTCTTTATCGCTTTGCATGGCCATTTCTTTGTTCGCCTTCCATATAACCTCTCCCGTTGAACCATCGATTAGCTTTAGAACTACGGAGTCAAAATGAGCATCTCCTTTCATCTCACTGCTGATCTCTCCTATAATAATGGCATCGGCTTGCAATATATATGCAAGGTCTTCGACGGTATTGGAATGGATATTTTCCTGGTTGATACCTTGCGATGAAAAGATAGCAGCGGTTTTACGAGCACTAATAATTTGTGCTGGTATTTGTAGCCTTGTAAAAGCATCCTCGATACTGGATTCTATCTGAAATACATTATCAGCTTCAGGATAACCCAGTAAGTGAAATGGAATGATCGCGATTTTTTGGAACTGTGGTATCGGCTCAAATTCTGAA
>JAHHJQ010000363.1 GCA_018680005.1 Bacteroidia bacterium
GCTCTTCAGCATCCGGATTGTCATCATACCAGTCATAAAGTACATCTTCAAGAGCATCTTCGTCGTTGACAGTAACCTCTGTGGCGTCAGGGAAGATCAAGGTGATTGGAAAGACAAAGTCTAAACAATCTGCTAGTTCATAGATGTCATCGTCTTCGCAATCGTGATCATCATCGTCATCATCATCATCGTCGTCGTCATCATCATCTAGATTGGCACCATCAGTGTCATTCTCTTGGGTAAAGTCTTCAGTAGTAGTGATTTCTGCTTTGTCGCATGACGCCAGCATTAACATTGCAAATAGGGATAGGAACAGGAATTTTGAAATTTTTGATACAGTCATTAGAAATTTTTTGGTCTAGAATTAAAGTTGTCGAGGATAGAACAAGGAAGCAGAGTATTACCCTACCTTGACTGGCGGAAAATCTCGAATTAGAGCAGAAAGGAAAATGAAGATTCTAGGACAACAGATCTGCTCGACAACGCAAATGGGAATTGTAATAACCTGATCCTGATGACTAAATAGGTTTGTAGAATTGATAGTTTTCTTTATCTGTGTTTAGTATTCCTTAGTATTTCTATCTTTTTTAATTTGCTTGATCATTTTGCCGAAATTCTTGTCTTTTTTTCGTCTTTCAGCAATGGTGGATTCGAAGTGTTCTTTTTCACGTCCCATTTTCAGATAATTCTCGTAGGACGATTGATCTATTGCCCCATTATCAACGGCGGATAGCACTGCACAGCCAACTTCTGTGGTATGAGAGCAATCTTTAAACTTACAATCTTTGGAAAGTTGAACGATTGCTTCAAATGTAATTTCCAATCCAACTGTTGAATCCGTAATCCCAACTTCCCTCATTCCAGGATTATCTATTAAAATCCCTCCTGAGTCCAAAACAATTAGTTCCCGGTGGCTCGTTACGTGTTTCCCTCTATCTATACTTTGACTGATAGCTCCTGTTTGCATGACTTCTTTGCCTTTCAAATTATTGAGGAGTGTTGATTTGCCCACTCCTGAAGAACCTAGTAAGCAATAGGTCTTTCCTTTTTTTATGAAGGCGGTTAGTTTATCCAAGCCAACAAGGGTTTCATTACTAATGGCAATTATCAATTTGTCTTTGATACGTTCTTTTATTTGACTGAGCAATGATTTGAGTTCAACTTCATTAATCAAATCTATTTTATTGAGAATAATGATAGGTTCTACATTGGAAGCATTGCAGATAGTCAAATACCGCTCTAGTCTATTAATATTAAAATCTCTATTCACCGCTTGTACGATTAATCCATAATCGATATTGGTAGCTATGATTTGTTTGCGTCCTGATTTTCCAACCGCCTGTCTTTCAATTAAAGAATGTCTGGGAAGGATGGCATGTATTAATGCTTTGTCTTCATCATATTCGGAAATGGCTACCCAATCTCCAACAGCAGGAAGGTCATTTCTGGATTCAGCTGTATACCGTAAATTACCAATTAGTTCAGCATTGAATTCGCCGGCGTTTGTCTTTACAGTGTATCTGTCTTTGTGCTCGGAAATGACTCTACCAATATTGAAAGTATCAAGATGGCTTTCTTGTCGATAGTTTTCCAACACTGCATTATATCCTAAATCTTCAAGTTTCATTTTTCTCTTATTCTACGCTAACATATCTAAATAAGTAATTGAATTGCATATCTATCCTTTATACGCAAATCGTTTGTTTTCGAATGCACTCCGGATCGCCACAGAATGCCATAACGCAATAGGACTAATTCAATGGATTGACCATTAACTGATGAGGGAGTTGACTAGCGATAATTTCTTATGCAGTATATGTTGATGATCAAGTAGAAAATAAGATCTAATAAATCCTAAATTCTTTTTTACCCATAAATTGGCCTTCGACATACACCTCAAAGTAATATTCACCTGCTTCATAATATTCTCCTGGCGAGGAATTACCATGTCCATGTATGAAGTATCTAACGTCCTTGTCAGCAGGATAGGTTTTATCTGTTGAGTATCGGACCAACTCTTCTCCCGATGCTTTATAGCAAACTACATCTAAAGTGAAAGCCATGGTTTCAGTAGGTGGTTTACAACCTATTCCGAGTTCAAAACCAATATATCTTGTCTTTGCAGCTTCAAAAGCATTGTTCTTATCAGAATTTATTGATTTCTTATCCTTGTCCATCTCAAGTACACTCAAAAAAACAGGTTCGATGGATTTTAGCCATTCTTTTCTCTTTGTGACTACAGGACCTTTGCTGAGCTCAAAGAAATCTGTTGCTGCCAGTTTTCCTTCTATAAACAGTTCGATCCTATATTGTCCCTCCTGCCACCTGTATAATTTATTTTTGTTACCATATCCTCCAGTATAGTGCGCTACTTCCCATCCTTCAGGATAGTAATTGTCCTGGTCTACACGATATTTTTCTGTACCATCTGGATTATACCAGACCACTTCATAGCTGAAGTCTATTCTTTCTGAAGTAGGCGGAGCTTCTACCTGCAATTCCCAATAGACATAGTTGGTCTGATTTCTAGCGAATTCTTTGTCATAGGTCCTTTTGCCTAAAGGCGGTTCCGGATCATTATTGGTTCCAAAAAATTTGAAGTGTTTTATCTCGATTTCAGACAACCATTTCTCTTTTGGAGTAAGGTTCAATGGTGCATCACTTCCATCCATTGTATTGTTAGGAGGCGGATAATTGGTAGGTGTGTCGGAACCATCCGCCTGTATAGGAGCGGGATCATTTTGAGAACGACTTAAGCTCGGGTCAATCATATCCGTTTCGTCACATTTGCATGGTACAGCAATCGATTCGATTTGGGATAACACACAATCCGCAAGATGCTGATAATAGCCAGCACTTTGGATGTGCGGATGACCTTTTTGTCCACCTAGAATCTTGATTTCGAATTTGACTGCCTTACTTATCTGGCTATAGTAAGTGTATATCACACCATTAGGAATATCTATACTCCCACCTGAAATTCCAAGATTCGGATCTTCAGGCAATTTCTGTTTCCTGGCTTCTAAAGTATTGATCTTTTTATATTGACTATTACAAGGGCAAAAGTAAGGTCCAGGTCTATCTTCAGTTCCTGGTTCGACCCAACTCGCACTTATAGCAACACCATCTCTAGTTGCTCCCCATGCCAATGCAAAATTGACAAACTTAGCCGTTCTTGGATTTCCTGGCTTTTCATACCACCAGGGAGGTGCAGGCTTCACTTGAATCATGAAGTCATCAAGGTGCTTTTTTAACCCACTGTAACGAGGATCATCAAAACATTGTAAATCCAATTTATCCCAAGAACGATTTTGCGAATAATAATATGAAGAGCTTATACAATGTTGATTTTGCCCCGTTGAACATATGTGGCTTGGATTTGCCAATCGAATGATCTCTTTGAGTTCAATTTCGTAGTTCAGGTATACTGATGTCGGCGTATCAGATCTAAATCTTGGACGCGCATTCCAGCTTTCTTCCAGACCAAATCCACAACATATCTTTTCGGAGTGGCCATTAAAAGGTCTGGCTCCAGGATCCATGGCCAAATCCAATCCAGCGCCAATATTACCGCTCATTCTGGAATTGGCCTGTTGTTGATATTGTGCCACGAAAGTAGGTCGTTCTGGATCACCGGCAGTTTCGGACGTTATTTTCGCTATTCCGAAGTAATAGCACAACTGCATAATTTTTGAATCACAATTGGGTTTTTTCTGGATTGCATCGGGTCTCCCCGTATTGTAGGTATACCGCAAACTTTCAAGATAGCTTTTATAGATATCCTGGATTTCACCAACCCTTTGATGTAAGGGTATAGAGGGCCATTTCTCACGTAGCCGATCAACAAGTATTCTGATTCTGCTCGCATGTTGATTATCCTTTCGGATCGTAGCCCATGGTTCAGGCAACGAAGCCTCTACATCGGCCACATAACGTGTTGCATTTTCAAGATTCTCAAACATAGCTGTTTCTTGTGCGCCCATATCTGTGGTACCAAATTCGATGGCAATCTGAGCACGTGCGACTGCCTGTCCAAAGTTTTGACCTGCTTCACAGATAAGGACTTGGATGTCATTGGCAGACGTCTGAAAGGAGAATCCCAATAAAAAGAAAGTGTAGAGAGTAAATAGTCTCAATGAAGTTTTCATTTTCTTGAAGGTTATTTGCAACAGTTGCAATTATCCTGGACAAAGAGGGCAATCTCCTGCCGCAATGCCGAAATTTCTTGATAATAGGTATGGCTAGAGGTGGAATTTTGCACTTTGTTACGAAGGGCAATTATTTTATCAGGTGATACACATTTGCTTGCCTCTGCTTGTGCTATCGCTCCTGTAAGCTGTTCAGCAACAAGGGGTGGTTCCTGATCTACCAGTGCCCCAAATTCTGCAAAACCAATCAGTACACCTAGACTATATAAATTATGACAGTTCATATCAGGGTCACATCCAGTCTTCTTCTGGTATCCTCTTTCGAATAGATAGACCACTTCATAATGCATGCGTTCGCTACCTCGTGAACCATACACATCAAAATTGAATTTGATGGTTGCATGCTTATTAGAGGCGTTGATAACTTTGGCTGTTGAAGTGTAGGTCTGGGTCGGAGATTGGGCATTGAGCCATTTTCTATTTTGAACGCTGATACCACTAACCCTGGTTATTCCAGTGGATTTAAATTCATTTGACAATCCAACGCCATCCATTACGATCATTTTTCCAGTCGAACTTCTGCATGCAGATCCTTCAATAATTCTGGCGGTGTATTCGATCTCCACGGATTGCCCCACACCCAACCGATCTACTGGAGTTGAGAACTTCCATTCAAACCTATAGCTACCTGTACAATATTGGGTGGTTCCCGTTTTGAATTGAACGGCAGCTTCAAGCGTGCCACCAGCACTATTCGCTTCCAAGAGGTAAGGTCGGATCCCATCTTCGATATTGCTGCCAATGACAGGAAATGTTCCAGAAACAATTTCCTTCAGACCAAAGTAATCCTGCGCTGATGTTTGTAGGCTGAAGAAAAAGAAGCTGAGGAAAATGACAAAAGTAGTGCGTTTGAAGTTGCTGGAATCCGGGAAGAATTGCATGATTTTCATTTTGAGGTTAACAATTCAGATGATACAACAGCTATTGAATAACTAGCTATATCAGCTCTTTGAAAATAATAAATCTCAAGGAATTTATTGGTTTGGAGCTGAATTCAAGAAATATCCGAGTCTGGTTATTCTAATTTTTTTCTAAATATTTTTTACCAATTATGGCAGTAGCAGTTATCTATCCAAGGCATAGGTAACCCTTATGATCATATCTTGCTTCATGCTTCAAGTGCCTTTCCTTTTTTTGCAATATCCAGCGGTGTCAGAATGATATTGACAGTAAGCACTTTCGGATAACGCTTTACGAGCTAGAATCCTGATTGGATGCTTCTTAGGTTATCTACTGTTCGTTCCTCTATTTCAAAAGAATGCAAAAAATGTGTGGCTTTATTACCTTCCGGGGATTGAAATTCTATTCCGATGCTTACGTCTTCTATTTGAGGCATACTTGTCAGACGGGCCATTTTATAGCTCTCGCCATCTATGGACCAATGCATGGAGTAGATATTTTGCTTTCTGGCAAGGGCGAGCCAGATCTGATTTTCTTCGTTCAATACCACGCCATTGGCATCATCAGATGTCCTATTGGTGACAACGGTTACGATACTTGGACCAGTGGCGTCTGAGTTTTCAAAAGCAAATTTTATCCAATGCAGGCTGTCTATATGGACCATTAAGGATACCGCATTCCATTG